>JANOWX010000469.1:0-8845 GCA_031418175.1 Acidobacteriota bacterium
CGGCCACGCCGGTGCAGAACTCATTGGTCGAACTGTTCAACCTGCTGACGCTGCTCAAACCCGGCATCTTCAAAACCGAAAAGGAATTTCGCGCCAGCTACATGACCGCCGGCAAACCGCGCGTGCCCGCCAACAAAGAACAAATGCGCGATCTGATGCGCGACGTGATGATCCGCAACACGCGCTCGCTGGTGGACGTGAAGCTGCCCCCGCGTCACGCCACGACGCTGCGTATGGAACCGACTGATGAAGAGCGCGCCTGTTATCTCGAGCTGACCGAACTGGTCGCGCAAGCGCATCGCAAAGCGCCCACGCAACAACGGCTGGCACTGCGTTATCTGCTCTCGGCTGCCGGTTCGACCAGCGGCACGGCGGCAAGCGCGCTGGGCCGCTACATCGAAGCCAATAACGCAAACCGCGAATGGCGCAAGTTACGCGACCGTTACGCGGCCATCGCGCCCAGCAGCAAAGAACAAGCCCTGCTCGAATTGCTGCAACGCAATCCGGCCGAAAAGAAACTCGTCTTCGTGCATCACCGCGAGACGCTGCACCGCCTGGCCGCACTGTTGAAACACGCCGGCCACGCTTGCGAACAATTCGAGGGCGGCATGAGCGGGCCGCAAAAAGACGCCGCTGTCGCGCGCTTCCGCGATGAAGCACCGCTGCTGCTGTGCACCGAATCGGGCGGTGAAGGGCGCAACCTGCAATTCTGCAACACGCTCATCAACTTCGATCTGCCCTGGAACCCGATGGCGATTGAACAGCGCATCGGCCGCATCCACCGCATCGGCCAGCCGCGCGAAGTCTTCGTCTTCAACCTGGCCGTGCGCGACACGCTGGAAGAACACGTGCTGCGCATCCTCGACGAGAAGATCAACATGTTCGAACTGGTCGTCGGCGAAATCGGCGAAATCCTAGGTGAACTGGATGACGAGCAGGACTTCGCCGAACTGGTTTACGCCGCCTGGGTCGAGACCACCGAAGCCGAACGCGGCACGGCCCTCGAACAACTGGGCGCGCGGCTGGTCGAAGCCAAACAGCAGTATGACGAGGTGAAGGTGTTGGACGAAGAGTTGTTCGGCGAGGAGTTCGTGACAGGCTGAGTACCCTGGCAATTAAGTCTCTTGAGAGAAAGGGGATGCCACCACGTAGTAACGACTTTAGTCGTTGGGTGCTGCGGCCAAGGCTGAACGATTGAAATCGTTAATACGTGTTGCCGTCCGCTTTCTCACAAAGAACTTAGTTGTCGGTGTACTGAGCTTATGACTGATTCCTCAAATCACTTCCGCAACTTCGCCGCCAGCCTGCTCGAATACGAAGGCGCGCTGGTCGAAGCCCTCGAACCCGCCGGGCTCGAAGCGATGCTGCCCGAACCGTTGCAACAGCAACTGCGCGTGCCGGAGTTCTTACGCCTGGGCTTCGCAGCGGAACTGCCCGCCGACGCGCAACGTGCTAGCCTGGAATCGGATTGGCTCGAACGTTTCGCGCAACTGTTGGGCGCACGCGGACAGCGCCTGGTGTTTGCTGCGCCCGCCGAATTGCCGCCGCCCGCCTCGCTGGAACGCAGCATCGAACGCGCCGTCGAATTGCAAAACGCGGTCTATCGCATAGCCAACATCGAACCGGCCTGGACGCGCTATCTGCTCTGCGTCTTCCGCTACGCCGCCGTCTCCGACGAGAAGCGCGAGGGACTGATCAAGCTGGGCTTCAATCTGGCGAATGGCAGCGCGCTCGATCCCTTCGTCGAAACGCTGCTCGCGGCGGCGCTGGACGGGGCGAATGAAGCCGCGCTCAAACCGGCGGCGGAGCAGTTACCAGCCGATTGGCCCGCTGCGCGTCTGCAACACGCTGTCACCACAGCCCTGCCGCAACGCGTGCGCGCGCAACTCAACCCGTTTGTGAACGGCATGCAACGCCGCCTCGAACGCGACCTGGCGCGCGTGCACGAGTATTACACCGGCCTGCGCGCCGAAGCCTGGCGCAAGCTGCAAAAACCCAAAGGCGATGCCGCGCGCGAACAGTTGCGCCTGGACGCCGCCGCGCGCGAATATCAAGCCAAAGTCGCCGACCTGAAACAGAAGTACGCGCTCAGCATCAAAGTAGAATTGGTCCAAACCCTAGAACTGCACTGCCCCGTCCAACGCGCCACGCTGCTCATCAAACGCCGCAAAGGCGAGCGCAAACTGCCGCTGGATTGGAACCCGCTGGCGCGCCAGTTGGAACCGCTGCCCTGCGAATGGAGCTTCGTGGCGGACGGGCCGCGCGTAGTCTGCGACGACGCGCTACACATCGTCAGCCCAGCCGGGCACGCGGGTTGTGCACAATGCGGGAAGGAATTTTGCCGGGCCTGTGCGCGGCGTTGTCCGAAGTGCGGGAAGGAAGCTGGCTAGCGGCTGATGGTAGTCCGGTTTTTCCGGCAACTCTGGCGGCGGCAAACCGCGTTTCAGTAAGTCTGCGCAACTGCCCCAAAAACAAAGGCCGTTGGCTGTGACGCACGACGCCACAGCCAACGGCCTTTTCTGCAAAAACGCAACGGCTTACTGCGCCGCCTTTTCTTTCTTCACAAACTTATCCGCCGACAGTTTGGGGTTGATCTTGTATTTGCTGATCGTCCACTCTTCGTTCGGCGCGCCGCCTTGGCTCTTGGTCACGACGTGCGGCAGGTTGAAACCGCCGGCGTTCTTGTATTCAGAGAAGGCCCAACTGAAATCCACTTCGGGCGCTTTGTCGAATTGGTCTTGCATCTCTTTCATCCGGCGTTCGCGCTCTTCCGGTGAAGCCTCGGGGCGTGGTTGGCCGGGTTGCCCGGGTTGCGCGCCGGGTTGACCGGGTTGACCGCCACCTTGCCCGCGTTGACCACCCGCTTGACCGCCGCCTTGTCCGCCAGGCTGGCCAGGCTGGCCAGCCTGGCCAGGTTGTCCACCAGGCCCGCGTCCGCCGCCGGGGCCGCCAAAGCCGCGCATCTGTTTGATTTTGTATTTAATGCCGACCAGTTGATGCGTTTGCTGATTGAGGTAGAGCACGACGTTCAGGCCATTCGCGTTTTTTGCGTTGAGCGCGTCGAGCTTGCTGCCTTCGGGACCGGGGGCTTCACCAATGTAGCTGTATTGCACTTGCGCCGAAGTCGGGGCGCTGAGCAGGAAGCCGAGCATGACCAGCAGCATGTCGCGGCGCTGTCCTTGTTGAAAGTAGGCCGTCATCGGGTTGTTTGCAGCACCAGCGCCGCCGGGGCCGCCGCCAGTACCGCCACGGCCAGCAAAGCCGCCGCCGCCGTCACCACCACGACCGCCAAAACCGCCACCACCAGGCCCGCCGACTGGCGCGATATTCTCCGTCCAGTACACATCACCGTTAAGGGTGTTGATGTTCGTACCACGCATGCCATTGGTCGTGCGCATGATCTTGTCTGGGAACAACAGGTCAAGCTGTAACTCGCTCTCCATTTGCTGCTCGCCAAAAGTATTGCGCTGGGTGCCCGAGGCCGACAAACTTTGCAGGCTTTTCCATTTGGCTTCGTCGCCGATGGCGGCGCGGGCTTGTTTGATGATCTGTTCGGCTTTGGCGTCCTGGCCAAAGGCCGCGACGGCGAGAGCGGAAATGAGTGCGACGGCAATTAGCAATTTACGCATTTTGTGTTTCTCCTCTTGAATGCTACGGTCTGGAACTGCGATTGGCCGCCCGGTTGTTATCCCAACGGTCTTTCGCTAGTCTCAATAGACTTTTGAAACCGGGGCGCGGTTTCACTACTTTGTTTGGGGTAACGTTAGGATTCACCATGATTGCAGATTATTCAACCGCCAGCGCCGCAGCGCTCAGCGGCACAGAAACCAGTTCAGACAACGTCACCGAAGGCAGCACCGACAGTGAGGCCTATGTCGCGGGGCTGCCGGTCGTGGCGATCATCGGACGGCCCAACGTGGGCAAGTCTACGTTGTTTAACCGGCTGGTCGGCGCGCGGCGTTCGATCGTGGGCGACATTCCAGGCATCACGCGCGACCGCATTTATGGCGAGGCTGAATGGCAAGACCGGATGTTCCGCGTGATTGATACGGGCGGCATCGTGCCCGATGACGAAGCCTTGATCCCGGTCAACATATTTAAACAAGCGCAGGAAGCGATTGCCGAGGCGAGCCTGTTGATCTTCGTGGTTGACGCGCGTGAGGGCGTGACGCCGCTGGATGAAGAGATTGCGCGGCTGTTGCGCACCTTGCATAAGCCGGTCTTTGTCGCGGCGAACAAGGCCGAATCGAATAAAGTGACCGACGAAGCGAACGAGTTTTTCCAATTCGGCTTTGACGAAGTCTTCCCGGTTTCGGCGGAACACAGTGTGGGCGTGGGCGATTTACTCGATGCCATCATCGAAAAATTGCCGACGGTCGCGGCCCAAACGCCCAAACGCACCGAGATCAACGTCGCCATCATCGGGCGGCCCAATGTGGGCAAGTCCTCGCTGATTAACAAGCTGCTGGGCAAAGAGCGCGTGATCGTCTCAGCCACTCCCGGCACAACGCGCGACGCGGTGGACAGTGTGTTCGAAGTGAATGACGAGAACGGCGAGATGATTCGGCTGAGACTGATTGATACGGCGGGCATACGCCGCAAGGGCAAGACCGAAGGCATGGCCGAAAAGCTTTCGATGGTGATGGCGCGCAAACACATCGAACGCGCCGACGTGGTGCTGATGCTGATTGACGCTATCGAAGGCGTCACCGCCACCGACGCCAACATCGCCGGTTATGCGCACGAGGCGGGCCGCTCCGTCATTCTGGTCGTCAACAAATGGGACGCGATTGAGAAAGATACCTGGACTGTCCAAACCTACGAAGCGAAAATCCGCGACACGATGAAGTTCCTCGAATACGCGCCGATCATTTTCATCTCGGCGCTGTCGGGCCAGCGTTTAACAAAGCTGCCGGAACTGATTGCCAAGGCCAATCGCGCGCGCAACCTGCGCATTCCGACCGCGCAGTTGAACGAATTCTTCATCCAGCATCTAGATCAACCCAAGGCGACGACGCCGTCGGGCAGCCACATCAAGATCAAGTACATCACGCAATCGAATGTGCGTCCGCCGACTTTTGTGCTCTTCACCAGCAGCACCAAAACGAAGCTGCATTTTTCTTACGAGCGATATTTGATCAATCGGTTGCGCGAGACCTTTGATTTCTTTGCGACGCCGATTCGCGTGTTGAATCGGAATCGCAAACGGTAGGTGAAAATAACATGTCTATCGGCCAAGATGCCGTGGCCAATCCAAGAGCGAGGTAAAGCGATGAGTACAACTGTTCGAATCAAAGCCCGCGCCACAGTCGAAGACCTGCATAACGTGCCTGAACATGGCAAAGCCGAAATCATCAATGGGAGGCTGGTTCGCCTTATGTCTACAGGGAAAAGACCGAATCGCGTCAGCAGCCGTATTTGGCGCAGCCTGGATGATTACGAACAAGCCCAGGGTGGCGGCGTGGCGGTCGCCGACAATGCCGGGTTCATTGTGCAGTTACCAAACCGTGATTCTTTCAGCCCGGATGCCGCCTGGTATCCCGGCGGCCTTGGCGCGGTTGAAGATGAAATGGATTTCTTCGCCGGCGCCCCGGCCTTTGCCGCCGAAGTCCGCAGCAAGAACGATTACGGCAAAGAAGCCGAGCGCCAGATTGCAGCCAAGCGCCTCGATTACTTCTACGCCGGAACGCTGGTGGTCTGGGATGTGGATATACACAACACTGACGTAGTGAAGTGTTACCAACATGACGCGCCTGACCAGCCGCGCGTCTTCCGACGCGGTGAAGTCGCCGACGCCGAACCCGCCGTGCCAGGTTGGCGGCTAGCGGTGGATGAACTGTTTCGCTGACCTCTTCGCTTACTTATCCCGATAATTCAACGGCGCTTTCTGATTCGCCGGAATGCGCGAGCGGTATTCAAACCCCGACCGCCGCTGCTTGAAATCAGCCTTGGCCGCTTCGATTAAGGCCGGATTGCGATACAGTTCCAGCGTGCTCAGCGTCAGCGTCTTGGCGGCCGCGACCATGCCTTTGCGCCCGATGCTCGTGCCCGTGCAGGCCGTGGATTGCCAACTGTGGCCGGGCGTGCCGGGCACATACGTCGCCGTTGTAAATTGCGCGGTCGGCACATTCCAACTGACATCGGCCACATCGGTCGAACCGCCGCCGCCCTCATCTTCGTTGCGCATGGGTTGCACGACTTCCTGGCTGCCCAGTTGCAACCCGCCATCCAACGGGAAAGTCTGGCGCAGCTTTTCGGCAAAGCTCTGTTCATCAGCACTGTACTTATAGCCGCCGACCACGCGCAGGCTTTGATCCAGCAATTTCGTCAACGGCTCGTTGGGCAGCAGGTTGAAGACGCTGCCGACGATTTCAAATTTCATCTGCGTTTCGGTGGCTAGCGCGCCCGCTTCGGCGCATTTGATGATGCGCGCCCAGATGCCGTCGAGCGTGGGCATGTTGGGATGGCGGGCGTAAACATAAATTTCGGCGAAATCGGGCACGACGTTTGGGGCGCTCCCGCCGCCAGTGATGATGTAGTGAATGCGCGTCGTATCGGGCACGTGTTCGCGCAGCATATCTACCGCATGCGCCATCAGCAGCACAGCGTCCAAGGCGGAGCGGCCTTTTTCCGGTGCGCCCGCCGCGTGCGAGGCCTGGCCGTAAAAGCGGAGCTTGGCGTTGATGTTGGCCAGCGAGCTTTGCATGCCGGTGCCATTGCGGTCACCCGGATGCCAGGCCAGCACAATGTCACAGTCGCTGAAAGCTCCGGCGCGCGACATGAAAACCTTGCCCGCGCCGCCTTCTTCAGCGGGCGTGCCGTAAAAGCGGCCTTGCTTCTTTTCAATCAGTTGCTGCTTGACTGTGATCGCCGCAAAAGCTGACGCCACACCGAACAAGTTATGTCCGCAGCCATGACCGGGCGCGCCGGCAAGGCGTGCTTTCTTTTCCGGTTCGTCAACTTGCGACAAACCCGGCAGTGCGTCGTATTCGCCGAGGATGCCGATCACCGGCTTGCCGCTGCCATAAGTGGCGACGAAGGCAGTGGGGATGTCGGCGACATTCTCTTGAATTTGAAAACCGGCGGCGCGCAATTCGGCTTTGAGCAAATCGCTGCTTTGTTTTTCTTTGTAGCCGACTTCGGCGAACTCCCAAATCTTGCGCGACAGGTCGCCGTAATGCTGCGCCTGCGCATCCATCTTGCGCAGCAACTCTGCGCGCTCATCGGCTGCGCCTGCCGGGCGCGGCGATAGTCCGGCCAGGCAAAGCAACCCAAGTAACACGACACAACGCCAAAGGCGATTCACGTTCATAGACAAATCCTCGTTGTTGTTGGAAAGTACGGTTGTGGCAACTGCGCGGCGATTCTAGCGCATGGGGCTGACAGGTAAAACCATTTCAACGAGGAATTGATGAAAGAACTGCGGCGAATTTGTGTTTATTGCGGGTCGAGCAACGGCGCGCGTCCAGGCTACGTTGCGCAAGCCCAAGCGCTGGGCCGCACGCTCGCCGCGCGCGGGATCGGCTTGGTCTACGGCGGCGGCGGCATCGGGCTGATGGGCGCTTGCGCCGAAGCGGTGTTGCAGGCGGGTGGCGAAGTGATCGGCGTGATCCCGCATGCGCTGGCGCTGAAAGAACGTCTGAACGACTTGCTCACCGACTTGCGCGTTGTGCATACGATGCACGAACGCAAATCGTTGATGGTCGAACTCGCGGATGCATTTATCGCGCTGCCCGGCGGCTTCGGCACCTACGACGAATTGTTCGAGACGATCACCTGGGCGCAGTTGGGCATTCATCAAAAACCCATCGGCGTGCTCAATGTCGAAGGCTATTTCGACCCTTTCCTGGCAATGATCGAACGCGCCGTGAGCGAAGGCTTTGTGTTGGCGAAATACCGGCAGTTGATTCAGGTTTCAACGAACGTGGAGGAACTGCTGAACCGCTTGAGAGAGCACGAACCGTTGGAAGGTTTAGTCAAGTGGCTGGATTTGCGCGAGACGTAAACACTATGCTTGGTTATAATCGCAACCCGAAAGGAGAATGATCGCAATGGCGCCAACCGCACAAGCAGCACCGGCAGTGCAAACCAAATTTACGCTTGATAACTTCGTCGCTGTCGCCGATAGCTTGCCCGACCTCTGGCTGGAATTGATAGATGGGAGGATTGAAATCGTGCCACCGCCGGATAAATTACATCAGAAGCTGACGCTCAGGCTGATGCGTCTCCTACACCATAACCACGATCAAATTGCGGCTTTGGGCTGCGAAGCAAATGGCTCCTTCTGTTACTTTGAAGTGCCAGAAGAACTCCGCCGTCCGAAAGGTTCAAGCAATGTCTGCCCGGATGTTTCAATTGCTTTTACTGATTTTTTGGATAGTGGACAGCGGCCGCCTGCACTCTTGGCTATCGAAGTACTTTCCGTCTCAAATAGCGAGCACATCAAACGCGACCTCGTCACCAAACTGGGCCTCTATGCCGCGCTGGAAGTTCCGAGCTACTGGGTGATTGACCGGCGCGATCAAAGCGTGCGCGTTTACAGGCTGCCGCAAAACGGCGTGTACCAAGCCGCAGCGGTTTTTCAGGGCGAGGAGATTTTGCCGGCAGATGGCTTGGAGTTTTTGCAAATCACGCCCGCCCAAATTTTTGCGGAGTAACCCAACCGCCGAAAACACGAAGGGCGCACTTCCCAACGTGGAGGCGCGCCCTACTTCTTTTTGCCAGCTTAGAGCGGTTTGCAATTGAGTGTACGGGAGGACGCGCAGCGCCGGGACGGTACCGCGCGCGTGAGCAAGCGGCGCGTCAACCTATCGCGCAGTGGTTCAAAGGCGCGGTCTCCGCTTGC
>JANOWX010000470.1:0-9315 GCA_031418175.1 Acidobacteriota bacterium
GCGCTTCGTTGAGTTGGTGATCTATCTTGCCCAGATATTCATTCGTGTTGAACGGACTGGGAACATTGCCCTGCCAGCGGCTGGTGCCTGCAATGCCCGGAATGTTAGACAGCGGGATGTAATCTTTGACGATGCGCGCCGCAACGGGATCAATCCGGTTCGGACAGATGACGCCGGTGACGCCGTTGCAAACAAAGACCGCTGCCGTCGCTGGATCGTTGGGGCGCGTACCCGAAGCAGTAAAATCGCCTACACGCTCGAGCGCAGTCGGTACGATGGCGTTGTTGAGAAAGGCGCTGGTGGTTTGGCGCAAGCCCGAATAAGAACCGAAGAAAAAAGTCTTGTCGCGTTTAATCGGGCCGCCTAACACGCCGCCGAACTGATTGCGGCGAAAGGGCGACCGTTCGAGCAACGAAGCGTAATCATTCGCGTTGAAAACCGTGTTGCGCACGAATTCAAACAGCGAGCCGCGAAATCTATTCGTACCAGATTTTGTTAAGACATTGATGATGCCGTTGGCAAAGCGGCCATACTCGGCGTTGTAACTGTTGGTCTGCACGCGAAATTCCTGAATGGCATCGGGGTTCGGCAGCACGTTGCCGGTGTTGCGCAGGTTGGTCATGTTGCTGCCGCCGTCGAGGTAATAGTTCACCGAGCCGGTTCCGCCATCGGTGCCGCCGTTAATCAACGTCCGCTGTTCGGGAAAGCCGAGAATGAGCGAATTGGTTCCGGTCGAAGCCGCCGCTACGCCGTTGTTATTCGATTGCACGCCCGGCGTCAGATCAAGCAGCGCGTATACATTGCGCTCAACCAGCGGCAGATTCTCAATTTCGGCGGTCTGAATCGTGCGCCCGATCTCAGCCGAAGTCGTGTTAATCGCGGGCGGAGCCTCTGAGATGGTCACGGTCTCACTGACCTGTCCCACGGTGAGCGCAACATCTACGCGGACGGAGTCGTTCACCTGCAAGACGATGCCGCTGCGCGTGGTTTTCTTGAGTCCCGTCGCAGTGACTTCAAGCTCGTAATTGCCTACGGGCAGAAATTCCAAACGATAGGTGCCTTCTTCGCTGGAATTCACCGTGCGCGTGAGACCGGTGTCTACGTTGCGCGCCGTAACCCTAGCGCCCGGCAGAATCGCGTTATTCGAATCGGTGATCGTGCCGACAATGATGGCGGTGGTTTGCGCGAAGCCCGCCAGCGGCAACGCAAGCAGCAATGCGAGGACGGCGAACTGGATTTGCCGTAAACCGAAATTTCTTATGCTTATCATAGCGATGACCTCCGATGAGAAATGCGAAACCCGCAATGTTTTAGGGTGAACTGAAATGAGATGTGTTGCGCGGCAGAGAGGGCGAGCGTGTGCCAAACCATTCCCTCGCACCCGACACGTGATTGTGCTGGCGGCCACGATATAGCAGTTGCCGCCCCGCGCCAAACCGCGACGCCGCGGCGTTGCCGGAAAATACCCGCAGGAATTCTGCGCGGTGACAGCTTGAACGCCGCCTCTGCTCTTTACGTTGAGCCGCAAGCGGCGTAAAAAGAGGCCACCATTTAATTCGGAAAATCAGAATAATGCAGGGCGTGGTCACGCGCCGGCTACCTTCCAGCAATCCGTGCCACCGCAAGGGCGGATTGCTGAACCGCGACTTTGCTGTTCGTGACGTTGATTGAGCGCCGGTCAGCGGGGAACTCATCCACTGTAATCCATCCACTGTAATCCGGCGCAGTTCGGCCCAGTTCGGCAACCAGATGGATAAAAGGATTCGCAAATGAAGATAACGAAGATTGGTTTGACTTGTAGTTTATTGGCCCTGCTGGCCGCCAGTGCCTGGTTAGGCTTCAGCAAAACGCCGGCCGTCGCGGCGCAAAGCAACGCGCCCGACCTCGGCGAAGTAGACAACGCCAAGAGCGAGTTGCGCCCCGTGATCGAACGCTATGTCGCCGATCGTGGCGGCCTGGCGCGCGTTTATCCGGTCGAGCTTTCAACCGCGCGGCAGGCGCGCTTCAAACAGTTTTATGCCGATTGGCTGGCGCAACTCGGCAAGCTGAATTTCGACACCTTGAGCGCCGACGGCAAGGTTGATTACGTGCTGTTCAAAAATCACCTCGACCACGAAGCCCAACAGCTTGACCTCGATGCCAAAGCCCTGGCCGAGGTCGCGCCGCTGCTGCCTTTCGCGCCGCAGATCGTCGCCCTGGCTGAAGCGCGCCGCCGCATGGAAAAAATTGAGCCGCCCAAGCTGGCCGCCCAACTCAATGCCATGAACAAAGAGATCGAAGCCGCGCGCCGCAAGCTGGAAGGCGCGTTGCGCATCGAACCGGGCAAGTTGAAACGCGCGGTCGCCATTCGCGCGGCGACTAACTTGGGCAGCCTGCGCAATGCGCTGCGCACGTGGTATGGCTATTACAACGGCTACGATCCGCTCTTTACGTGGTGGCTGGAAGAGCCGTACAAGGCCGTAGACCAAACGCTCAACAGTTACGCCGGCTTCCTGACCGAACGTGTGGCGGGACTGCGCACGACTGATGCGGCGGCAACAATGGCGCAGGGCCCCGGTGGAGGCCAACGCGGCGCTGGCGGTCCCGGTGGCGGCGCGGGCGGGCCCGGCGGTGGACAACGCGGCGGGGGCGGTTTTGGCGGCGGCGACGGACGGCAGGTTGCGGCGCGCGCCGGCGATGCCAGCGACATCATCGGCGACCCGATTGGGCGCGAGGCGCTGCTGGTCGAACTGGCGGCGGAAATGATTCCCTACACGCCCGAAGAACTCATCGCCATTGGTTGGAAAGAACTGGCCTGGTGCGAAGCCGAAATGAAGAAGGCCGCGCGCGAAATGGGTTTCGGCGACGATTGGCACAAGGCGTTGGAAGCCGTCAAAAACAAATACGTCGAGCCAGGCAAGCAGCCGGAGATGATTCGCGCGCTCGCGCTGGAAGCAACTGAGTATGTCGAGAAAAATAACCTCGTCACCGTGCCGCCGCTCGCCAAAGAAGACTGGGCCATGGAGATGATGTCGCCTCAGCAACAGCTTGTCAGTCCCTTTTTTTTGGGCGGCCAAAATATCCTGGTTTCCTATCCGACCAACACCATGGCGCACGAACAGAAGATGATGAGCATGCGCGGCAACAATCCGCATTTTTCGCGCGCCACCGTCCATCACGAATTGATCCCCGGCCATCACCTGCAAGGTTTCATGACGCAGCGTTACAAAGCCTATCGCGGCCTGTTCGGCACGCCGTTCTGGGGCGAAGGCTGGGCGCTGTATTGGGAATTGTTGCTCTGGGATCGTGGCTTTGCCAAAACCCCTGAAGACAAGATCGGGATGCTCTTCTGGCGCTCGCACCGTTGCGCGCGCATCGTCTTTTCGCTCAGCTTCCACATGGAAAAGATGACGCCGCAGGAATGCATTGATCTGCTGGTCAATCGCGTCGGTCACGAAGTAGACAACGCCACGGCGGAGGTGCGGCGCTCGTTTGCGGGCAGTTATGGCCCGTTGTATCAAGCGGCGTATTTGCTGGGCGGCTTGCAGATTTATTCGTTGCACAAAGAACTGGTGGACGCGGGCAAAATGACCGACCGCGCCTTTCACGACACGATCCTGAAAGAGAACCGCATTCCCATCGAAATGGTGCGGGCGATTCTGACCAAACAGCAACTCACGCGCGCTTTCAAAACGCAGTGGAAGTTTTATGGCCCCATCACGGCGCAGTAAAACCCGTTTGACGCGCAGCGTCTTTGGAGTGCGTGCGGCACAGGCCGCCGCTTTGGTATTCCTTCAGCAATAGAAAAAATGAAAAATGAAAGTCCATGTTGCCATGCCGTCTGTTGCTTTCATTGTTCAACAGGCCGAAGGGATACCAAAGCGGCGGCCTGTGCCGCACGCACTCCAAAGGCTTCGCCAATCCTAAAACCATGATGAACTGCAAACACCGCTTTTATTCACACAACCTGCTCTGGCTGGTCTTGCTGCTTGGTCTCAACGTCCCGCGTGCCATTGCCGACACCTATCCGCGCCAACCCGGCGTGGATGCGCTGCATTACGCGTTTCGCCTGACGCTCAGCGACGAGAGCGACGAGATCGTTGGCGAAGCGATGATTGATGTGCGCTTCACGCAAGCGAATCTGACCGAACTGCTGCTCGACCTCAACAGCGCCAAAGACGGCAAAGGCATGACCGTGAGCGAAGTCTCGGCCAACGGCGCGCCCGTCAAATTTACGCACGAAGCCGACCGCTTGCGCCTGACGCTGGTAACACCCGCGCGCGCTGGTGAACGCCGGCAATTCACCGTGCGCTATCGCGGCGTGCCCGCCAACGGCTTGCGCATGCTCAAAAACAAATTCGGCGAGCGCGTGTTTTTCAGCGAGAACTGGCCGAACAACGCGCGCCAATGGCTGCCGATGATTGACCATCCCTATGACAAGGCCACGAGCGAATTCATCGTCACCGCGCCTGTCAAATACCAGGTCGTCGCCAACGGCTTGTTGCAGGAAGAGACAGACCTGGGCGATGGGCGGCGGCTGACGCATTGGCGGCAATCCGTGCCGATTGCCTCGTGGTTGAATGCCTTGGGCGTAGCGCAATTCGCCGTGCATCACGACGGCTTGGTGCGAGGCGTGCCGCATCAGACTTGGGTCTATCGTCAGGAACGCGCGACCGGTCCGGCCTGGTTTGAAACGAAATCTCGTCAGGCCATGGAATTTTTCAGCGACCGCATCGGCCCGTACTCTTACGAAAAACTCGCCAACGTCGAAGCCGCCGGCTTTGGCGGCGGCACCGAACACGCGAGCGCGATCTTTTATGGCGAGAACTCGATCCTCACGCGGCCCGACACCGGCTTGATCGCGCACGAAATCGCCCACCAATGGTTCGGCAATTCTGTTACCGAAAAGGACTGGGATGACGTATGGCTGAGCGAAGGCTTTGCCACCTACTTCACCTTGCTGGTGAGCGAACATTACGACGGGCGCGAGGCCTTTGTGGCCGGCCTGAAACGCAGCCGCGAGCAGGTCTTCAATTTGGAAAAGCAGAATCCCGGCGTCGCCGTCTTGCACAACAATCTGGCCGATATGAAGAAGGTGCTCAACCGGATCATTTATCAAAAAGGCGGCTGGACGCTGCACATGCTGCGCAATCAGATGGGCGCCGAAAAATTCTGGCAAGGCATTCGTGATTACTATCAACGCTATCGCAACGGCAGCGCCACGACCGCCGAGTTCCGGCAGGTGATGGAAGAGAACTCAGGGCTGGAATTGTCCTGGTTCTTTGACCAATGGCTAGCGCGCGCCGGTTCGCCTGTGGTCGAAGGCGGTTGGCGCTACAACGCGGCTACGCAAAAGATCGAAATTGAATTGACGCAAACGCAACCGGGCGCGGCCTATCGCCTGCCGCTGGAAATCGGCCTCGCGTTTGACGGCACGACCGCGCCGCGCAACGAGAAATTTGAACTGAATCAGAAACAACAACGCTTTGAAATCGCCGCTGACAAGGAGCCTGTGTCTGTCACGCTCGATCCAAACACTTGGGTGTTGATGGACGCACACTTTGCCAAACGCTGAAAATATCTCTGGGTACGCAGCGCTTCCAGCGTGCGGTCTCGGCGGCAGTCGCCTTCCTTCCGGCAGGAAAAGGTCCCACGCCGAGACCGCACGCTGGAAGCGCTGCGTACCCAGGGTTTCCGGAGGACAAACCATGAAACGCCTACCCGCATTCCTGTTCACCCTGTTGTTCGTGTTGCCCACATTCGTGCTGGCGCAAGGCACGCTGGCCGATTACGAACGCGCCAATGGCTTGCGCGAAAAATACAACAACCTCGCCGTCAATGTGCCGGTGCGCGCCACCTGGATCGGCAAGAGCACGCGCTTCTGGTACCAAAAGCTGGTCAAGGGCGGCGCTGAATTCATCGTCGTCAATGCCGAGACGCTCGAAAAGAAACCGGCCTTCGATCACGCCAGGCTGGCCGAAGCGCTGACGGCGGTGTTGCCGCCGCGCACCGAAAAGATCACGGCGTTGCGCTTGCCCTTCAACGAACTCACGTTTGTGGATGACGAGCGCGCGCTCGAAATCAACAGCGACGGCGCGCGCTGGCGCTGCGATTTGACGGCGTATATCTGCAAGAAATCCGATGCGCCTGCGGGCCGCTTTGGGCAACGCGGCGGCGGCGGCGGCCCGGCTGTGCCGCTCAGTGCCGCCACGCTGACGGGCATACCGGGGCCGCGTTACAACCAAGTCGGCCCGCCGGGGCAAGCCGGGCAACCGGGGCAACTCGGCGATACGCGCACCTCGCCCGATGGCAAGTGGGAAGCCTACGTCAACAATCACAACGTGTTTGTTAAAACGAAAGGCAAGGCTGATGGCTGGCCGCTGAGCATGGATGGTTCCGAAGGGAATTACTACGCGCTGGCGACGCTGGCGTGGTCGCCCTATTCTAAAAAGCTGGCCGTCTTTCGCGTGCGGCCCGGCTACACGCGCCGGTTGCAATACGTCGAATCGTCGCCGCGCGATCAGGTGCAACCGCATTACGGCTCGATTGAATACGCTAAGCCCGGCGATGCGCTGGACATTCCAACGCCCGTGATGTTCGACGTTGAAAGCAAGCGGCAATTCGTGATTGATACGGCGCTGTGCGCGAATCCGTTTCGAATGGAGCGCCCCGAATGGCGCAAGGACAGCCGCGCGTTCAGCTTTGAATACAACCAGCGCGGCCATCAGGTCTATCGCGTTATCGAAGTGGATGCCGCATCACCTGCGACAATGGGCAAACCGCGCGCCGTCATCAGCGAAGAACCCAAGACCTTCTTCCAATACAATGCTGCCCCTGGCGGCAAGAAATACCGCTACGACTTGAACGATGGCAAAGAAGTCATCTGGATGTCGGAACGCGATGGCTGGAATCACTTGTATCTGTTCGATGGAGCAACCGGCGCAATCAAGAACCAAATCACCAAAGGCAATTGGGTCGTGCGCGCAGTCGAAAAAGTAGACGAAGCCACGCGCCAAATCTGGTTCCAAGCCAGCGGCATGCACGCGGGCAAAGACCCGTACTTCATTCATTACTACCGCATCAACTTCGACGGCACGGGCCTGACTGCGCTGACCGAAGCCGATGGCAATCACACGGTCAGCTTTTCAGAGGACAGGAAGTATTACGTTGACCTCTGGTCGCGCGTAGACCAACCCACCAGCGCCGAATTGCGCCGCACCGATGATCGCAAAGTCCTGGCCGATCTCGAACGCGGCGACGCCAGCGAATTGACCAAAGCCGGTTGGCGTGCGCCCGAAGTTTTCACCGCGCTCGGACGCGACGGCAAGACAGACATCTGGGGCATCATCATCCGCCCGTCCAATTTCGATCCGCTCAAAAAATATCCGGTGATCGAAAACATCTACGCCGGGCCGCACAGCTCATTCGTGCCCAAAACCTTCGCCCCGTACAATCAAATGTGGGCGCTCGCCGAACTCGGTTTCATCGTCGTGCAGATTGACGGCATGGGCACCTCGAATCGCTCAAAGGCCTTTCACGACGTGGCCTGGAAGAATCTGGGCGATGCCGGCTTCCCCGACCGCATCCTTTGGCATCAGGCGGTGGCGGCGAAATACCGCTACTACGACATCATGCGCGTAGGCATTTACGGCACGTCGGCGGGCGGGCAAAGCTCGCTGGGAGGCATGCTGTTTCACCCGGAGTTTTACAAAGTCTGCGTCTCGTCATGCGGCTGCCACGACAACCGCATGGATAAGATTTGGTGGAACGAGCAATGGATGGGCTGGCCCATCGGCCACGAATACGCCGCCGCGTCGAACGTAGACAACGCGCACAAGCTGCAAGGCAAGCTGCTGTTGATCCTCGGCGAACTGGACAACAACGTTGACCCGGCCTCGACGATGCAGGTGGTCAACGCGCTGATCAAAGCGGGCAAGACCTTCGACTTTCTGGAAATCCCCGGCGCGGGCCACACGAGCGGCGACGCGTATGGCGATAAGAAACGCTACGATTTCTTTGTGCAGCATTTGCTGGACGTGAAGCCGCCGGATTGGAATCGGGTGGAGAAGGGGAAAAGTTTGACGGCGGATGGCAATTGATTTGAACCTGGGTACGCAGCGCGTCCAGCGTGCAGGCTTGGCATAAGACCGATGGATGCTGAAAGGGAACCCTCCGGCATCAATTGCTCTCACGCCACGTCTGCACGCTGGAAGCGCTGCGTACCCAGGTTGCGCGTTCAAACCTTCAACCCATTCGGCGCCAGCGGCAACGACCGCAACCGCTGTCCCGTCGCCATAAAAATCGCCCCGCTCACCGCCGGAGCCAGCGCCACAATCGGACATTCGCCCGCGCCCGCCGAGGGCAAATCCAGGCGATCCAGCAAGACGGTTTCGAGCTTGGGCAGGTCGCTGAAACGCGGCACGCGGTAGCGCGAAAAGCGCGGGTTCAAGACCTTGCCGTCCGCGAAATCAATCGCCTTGAACAGCGCGCCGCCGATACCCTGGATGATGGAGCCTTCGACCTGATGTTTCAGCCCGCCGGGGTTGATGATCGTGCTGCCTTCTTCATTCAGCCTTCTTCACTCCCTTGCAGTAAATCAAGCGCGAGCTTACTGCATAGGAATGAAGAAGGCTGAATGAAGAAGGCAGAAGGCAGAATGAATCGAGCCGTGGCGGCAACGAAAGTGAGCGGTTCAATTGTTTCGGCTACGGCTTATCCGGCGCGATGTAATGCGACGTGACCAAATCGAAATGGCTTTTGTACAGGCCGGCGTCGAAATCTTTTAGAAACACGGTCATCAATTGCAACAACGTCGCGGCGCGATGGCCCGGCAGCGCCGCCGGATGTTGAAAGCGCCCCGACGCCGAACGTATGAACAGGCTCTTGTCGGTCAAGGGCAGCTTGCGCACGTTGTTGGCCCAGGCGTTGAACAGGTCGCCGTCGAATAGATATTGCTCGACATTCGAGAGGTAATAGGCGGTCACCGTGAAGCCGTTTTTTTTCAAATAGTCGCCAATCGCGCCGAGCGCATTGGGTCCGGCGAAATCGCCGACGACGGGGATAATCATGTTTTTGCGGTGCAGCCCGCGCACGAATTCATAGTCGTCATCGCTCGCCAAAAAATTGCCCGTCTTGCCGTTGAGATCGGTTTGCGCGATCAAGTCTTTCAACACCGGAAAGCCGCCTCGGAAGCCACCGCCTCCACCAAACCCGCCGCCTCCACCAAACCCGCCGCCTCCACCAAACCCGCCGCCGCCGGGAGGCCCGCCGCCCGGATTACTCGTGCCGCTGCGATAACTGATGTTCAAACCGTCGGTGCGGAAGGTGCTGTAAACG
>JANOWX010000471.1:0-15735 GCA_031418175.1 Acidobacteriota bacterium
CTGAAACCACAAGTTTTGGTAGTTGTGGCAAATCTTAGCGCTATCAACCGTCGGCAAAAGCCGACTGATTTCAAAGGACTTACACCTTAACCTGGCGCTCATGGGATCGTATCCTGTCCCACACCGACTGGGACAGGATACGATCCTGCCCCACCTCTCATTTGAGTTTGCTATATTAGGCGGTGGTTCAGCCCGGCTCCACCACCGGCTATATCCGCAGCGCCTCCGGCACAAAGAGCCTGTCAATAGATCCGATAAATCAAGCCGCGCGTAACGTCAGTTAAGCATTGGGAGTCGGTGGTTTATCGGGTACGGCCGGCGCGGGCGCAGGGTTGCGGACGCGGTAAGCAACGTGGCTGGCGCGCGTCCAGTTCGCCAGTACGCCGGGGTCGCCGTTGAATTTGTTGCGGATGACGACGTCGAGTTGGCGGACGGCTTGTAAGCCGCGCGCGACGGCTTCGTCGAGCGAGATTTTGGCGGCGACGTTGGAGCTTACGGCGGCGGCCTTTTCGGTCGCGGTAATTTCAAAGTCGTCAATGAGTTGGTTGAGCCGTGCGAGAAAATCGGCGGGCATTTCGAGTTTGAGAAAGGCGTCTTTGAGCGGCGCGGCGTCTACGGCAAAGGCGCGGGCGGCGTTGAGCAGGGCTTGATCGTTGCCGACGCGGGGCAAGCTGAATTTGCCCTCCAACCCCGGCGTAGTGAACGCCAGCGCGCGCGCCGTACGATTGATCGAGGCAATCGCCTCGCGCAAATTTTCGCGCGTAGCGGCTTTGGTCGCGCCGATGCTTTGGGCTGCGCCGCGTCCGGTCAGGCGATTGGTAGTTTGCCCGTCCAAATCGGCGACGACCTGGGCGATGGCGGTGAAAAGTTCCTTGCCAAAACTGCCGTCAGGAAAGGCGGTGGCATTGGCTGCGCCGAAATCGCGCACGCGCTTCAGCATTTCGTAACGTTTGATGGTCTGATTATCCATGATATTGCTCCTTTGCTGGATGTGGTTGGTTGATGGGTGGCCGAAAACTGACTCTACGAACGCGGGCGACGCTGCGGTTGGGGTCGGGGCCGGGTTTGCGCCGCGCACGCTACGGGTAAACTGCTGTCACAGAGAACTTGGGGCTTGGATACTGGGAACGGGGCGGATTTTACTCGCCCTGCGGCGGAAAACAAGCGGATATTTGACGGTACGGAGCGAGTTGCGCGCGGCGGATTGCGGTCTGAGCAGTGTAGGGAGCGACTTGAGCAGTGTACGGAGCGATCTGAACAGTGTACGGAGCGACTTGAGCGGCGTAGGGAGCGATCTGTGCAGCGTACAAAGTGACTTGAGCGTTGTACGGAGCGACTTGAGCGTTGTACGGAGCGACTTGGGCGCGGTGCTGCATGCCGGATTCAACGATGCGGCCAGTAACCAGCACGTGAAGGTTGTCAGACTGCCTTTCAGCACTTGGCACGCCAAATGAAAAGGGTGCGGCTCTTTTAGAAAGGCAATGCAGTTCTTTAGATTCAATGGTTTAGAGTGTTACGGCAAGCCCTAAAACAGCGATATTGCGGAATTAAGATTGCGCGAAAATCGAAAACATTCTTACCTGCTCATTCTGTCCTGAATCAGCAACGTCAGAATCCCCTGTTTATAAGGGTTTCAGCCGTTTGCTACTTTGCCAAAAGACTTGCATTTCAAACCTACATTTGGCGTAGGGGGCAGTGGTTAAACCACTGATTTGCAAACCTTGCCACTGTCTTTCTAAAAGAGCCGCACCCAAATGAAAAGCGGCAGCAACGCGGGCCAACTCAATTGAGCCCTATTGCTACCGCTGTTTGCGTTGATCAAAGGATCGAGACTAAGCGCCTCTGACCTGAGCCTTTTCGTCCTGCTGACCGTAGTAATAGCGATGGTAGTAGTATTCGTAACCATCCTGCTGGACGTTTACGTTATTCAACACGACGCCAAAGATTTTCGCGCCGACGTTGGTCAACTCCTGCCGGGCATGGCGCACCATTTCGCGCGTGCTCTTGCCGCCATGCACGACCAGCATCACGCCGTCCACCTGCCGTGACAAGATGATCGGATCAGTCACGCTATGCACCGGCGGCGTATCAATCAGGATGTGGTCGTAGTAAGCCGAAAGCTTATGGAGTAAGTAACGCATCTTTTCCGAACTGAGCAAATCAGCCGAATTGGGCGGCACCAAACCCGAAGGCAAGACCGAAAGGTTTGGAATGCTGGTCGGTTGAATCAAATCGCGCAAGCGCACTTCGCTCGAAAGATAGGTCGAGAGACCACGGCGATTTTTGATGCCAAAGGCTTTGTGTACGCGAGGCCGCCGCATATCGGCATCAATCAGCAAAACCTTGGCGCCAAGCTGCGAAAGGCAAATCGCGGTGTTGACGATGGTCGTCGTCTTGCCTTCGCCCGGCTGACTGCTGGTCACCAAAATCGTTTTTGGCGGACGCCCGGCCGCAGCTAACAGTACCGAAGTGCGTAACGAGCGATAGGCCTCAGCCACCGAATGCGCGGCCCGGCGATCAGCCAACGAAGTGACATTCGATCCGCCAGCGGCCATCGCAAAACCGGATTGCTCGTGCAGCCCACTGCCATGCCGCGCACCTAGCAACTTGCGCGGAGCATTGGAATTGATTTCAGGGATCACACCCAGCGCTGGCAGCCGCACGTAGCGATTGACGTCGTCCACTGTCTTAATGCGGTTGTCGAGATGGTCGAGTAAGAAGGCTAACCCAAGACCTGCCGCCAAACTTAACAAGAAGGCGATGAAGACCGTCCGCTTCCGCTGGGGACCAACGAGGCCCCCCCTTGTGGCCGGTTGCGCCACAGAGATATGAGGGGTCTGTTCATGCGTCTCAATCTCTGCCTGTTTGGTTTTCTGCAAAAAGTCGGTGTAGAGCGTTTTGGCGGTCTCAACATTTTGCTTGAGAATTGTGAGTTGAATTGAAGTTTGATTTTGCTGGACGGCTTCACCTTTGGCGCGGTTCAAAGCAGCCTTGAGTGAATTTTCGTCGCGCATGGCGCGCTCATATTCGGCCTTCAATCTGTCTTCGAGCTTAACGACTTTTTCGTCAATCTCTTTACGCAGTGCGTCTAATTGCTGCTGGACTTCGATCACCTTGGGATTGCGCGAGCCAAACTTCACACTGAGTTGTGCCGAACTCACCGTCAACTCACCGACTTTTTTCTGCAATTCATTGATCGTCTGGTCAGAAAAGGCTTCCGGCAGTTTTGAAACATTGCCGCGTTTGACCTCTTCGAAAAGCGATTGTTTGAGCAACTGGTCAGTTTCAGCCTTCATCGCCTGGCCGTGTAACTCGCCCAGCTTCGTCGTCGTCAAATCGTCTTTGCCTTCGGAGGCAAAGATACCATTGTTGCGCGTGTAATCGGCCAAAGCCTGCTCGGCCTTCTGCTGCTGCGCTTGCAGTTGGCGGGTTGAATCATCCAGCCACGTTGACGTCTTTGAAATTTTCTCTTTCTGCTTTTCAAAAACGCGCTCAATGAACGTTTTGGCGACGGCATTGGTCACATAAGCAGCCAATTCCGGATCGGTATGGCTATAAGCGATTTGAACCAACCGTGTGCCGCGTAATTCAGTGACCGTCAAGCCACCCGCTAACATATTGGCAAAGGGGGCCAGACTCTGGCGCTCTTCAGGCGAGCGCAGGTCTAAGCTTAAATTGAGTTTCGCATTTTCCAATTCACTGAGGGCCTCACTTGGTTGCGCGGCTTTCTTGCTTTCAGCCGCAGACTCCTTCCGCTTTAGAATAGTGGTGAGCGAACGGGGCTCTCCGCCACCCAGGAATGGCTTATTCTGGTCCAGCTTGTAATTAACCACTACGTCTTCCAACAACGGTGTGCTTTTCAGCAGGAATATCGCGGTCTTGATCTCAGAATTATCGAAGTCGTAAAAAAGATTCATGCTGTCTTTCCCCAGCCTGGGAACCCGGCGGCCGACTTCGATGGTGGCGGTGGATTGGTAGATATTGCGGGCTTGCGAAATCTTCAAGGCGGTCAATGACGTGGCGATCGCCACAATCGCCAGGATGAGCCATTTGTGCCGTAAGGCCTTGCGCCAAAACTCGCGCAGGTCAAACGATTCTTCCTTTTCCGGCTTGTCATATGAAGGGTAGTAGGAGCCGGGCCCGTTACCGATTTCACCATAGACGGGCGGCACAATGAAGCCGCTTTGATTTAAAGCCGGCTGCCCGGTCTGGCCATTCAAAACCGGTTTGAGTTCCGGACGTTGGTTGCCGTCAGACGGCAATGGAACGATTTCCATAGGACACCTGTTGTTTCCTCTAGTTGGCTGCGCGCAGGCTGCGCCGCATTGCCATTGGGTAATTATCGAATCGGAAGCCTGGCGGCGTTGACGCCGAAAGCACTGAGCAGCGTACTGCTGACCGATTTCATGCGGCTGTTGGGGACGATAATCACATCATTCGGAAAAATCGTGATGTCGTCTTTCTTGCCGCTCATGACGGCTGCGACATCTACACGAATCTCTTGCTGTTTACCAGTGCCCGGCTCAGCGCGGAAAATCACGCCACGATTGAGTGCGGCCTTGAAGGTGGTGCCTTGCGCCAGTGAAATTGCCTGCCGCAAGGTGGTTCCCTCTTTTAACTGAAACGAACCAGGCGCCACAACTTCGCCCGAAACGTAATAAACCTTGGTCGGGGGAATATTGACAATGTCGCCTGGCTCCAGCCTGACGTTTTTATCAAAATTCCCTTCCTGAATTATCGGGGTCAGCGCGACCCTAATCAGATCGTATTCATCATTGTCCGTCGTCTCGGTCTGCACCGTCCCGGCATTGGCAGTCACCGCATCGGCTGACGTTCCGGCTTTTTTCACCGGCCGTAAAATCAGCGCGTGGGGGCCGTAATTTTCCAGCACGCCACCCGCCAGGCTGATCAGTTTCAACAAGGAAGGGCGGCCCTCCAGTTGATACATGCCCGGCGAGCGCACGGCGCCTTGGATGAAAAAGATTTGGCCACTGTACTGTTTGACGGTGACGCGCACGACAGGTTTTTTCAGGTAGTCCTGCTCGCGCAAAGTATCGGCAATGAACCGCGTCAATTCCTGGGCGGTTTTCCCTTGGGCTTTGATGGTGCCCAGAAAAGGCATCTCGAACGTCCCGGCGGCGACAATCCGGTAGGCTTGTGTCAATTCCGTCGCGTCCTCAACAAAGACGTCAATCGTATCACCCGGCGCTAAGCGGTAATCCTCGTTCGGATCAACCAGGATATTCCCAGCCGGCCCTGCCGCCGTCGGCCCTGATGCGGGTGCCGGGGCAGGTTGCGAAGCCGGGTTCTGCCGGTTTTGCGCGCAAACAGGCACTGTAATTAAGGCCGACAGCAAAGCCAGCAATACGATCTGCCACGCTCCCGCACTCATAGATTTGATTGTTTCAAACTGTCTCATAACTTGACTCTCAAATGTAAATCGAATCACGGCTATGTCCTCCTATCTGCCACTATTGTATTGCAAAACCCGGAATCACGGCCAGTCATCGTTTGTTCGGCCTTCTCGACTGCACGAAGAGGTTCAATTCCGGTGCCACATTTTGGGGTTGAACTACGCGAACGCCTTGTGTTGCGGTTATCGCGCGATTGCAATTCCTATTGGGGCTTGACTTGGGCTAACGCCAACCGACGCCAGCATTGAAGAGATTAGAAAACAAGCCCTCAGAGTGGAAAAACGAATCATTGAGTTGTATGCCGGTATTTCTTTTGCTGGGCGAGGGAGGGTGGTGCAGAGCAAATGTCTCGCAGGCCCATGCCACAGGGGCAATTTGTGGCAACCGGCACAAGTGTCGAGCATAAAGCATCGGAAAGAAAACCATCGGAATCTTGATGAGTTCATCTGCTACGCGGAGCCTGCCGCGTACCACCTTTACAATTCACCACGCACCTCAGTTGACCATTGTCGAATCAACAAGTGTTGTTAATCCAGCAGCTAGTCAGAACAGCATCACGAAAGTGGATGAAGGCTGCCAATCCTGTTACGTGAGGGATTGCAGCCAGTTCGAGCCCTGATACTAAAAACCTAGCGCTTGTTTGCGAATTTGCAGCTTGGATCAACCACGAACCAAGCTGTCACGAGGAACTTGCGCAGGCGTTATATCTAGATGTTCGCCCGAACATTGACCATCGCACACAAGGACACTCGTTGAAATTTACCGGGAAGAGAAAAGCTTGGGGATCGGAAAAGTTTGTTCTGGTGGAACCGCTAATAATGAAAAGTGTTTTATGACCTTGGTTGTCTGAAGCTCTGGTTCCAACCTCGGCAACCGAGCGCTTTCTAACACGCCTGCTTAAACTATGTCAACGAAGAATATCGGACGCCTTTGCAAGTGAACGCCTCAAAGCGTCATTACTTCTGCCGTTCCGTCTGTTCTTGCTGGCGAATTTGGGCGAGTCCCAGCAACACTTCATCCACCAAACGCGGAACAGCGACGCCAGCCGTAGCCTCTCGCACCTTGCCTGCCGCCAAGAGTGCGGCCGTCGTTCGTTGGGTGATCTCGAAGGTCCAGTTCCAGGATAGAAATGGCAAGGAAATTTCCAGCACCAAATCGGCTTCTTTTTCATTGCGGAGAATCCGCCATTCGCCGGTTTGAAAGTCCGGGCGCTTGAGCAACGCCGCTTCTAACTGATTGGGTTTCAGGTAAACCGTTTTTGAACGAATAAAAATCGTCCTGAGTTTTGATCCTGTGTCAGTGACTTTGCGCGCGCGCTGGGCCGCTGGCGCTAGTGGCGCGCGCGCTTCCGGCATTGCTTGGGCGCAAGGCGGCGCGGAGTTCACCAGCTTTTTCAACGCCGCCCCGGCTTCTTCGTGTAAAGCCCGCTCCTTAGGTTCGGCGCTGAGTGCGATAACGCGTGTGTAATCCTCAACCAGCTTGAGCCGCAGCCCATCGAGGCGCGCGCAAACGATTTGCCTATCCGCAGCAGTGGCACTCTGCGCGGCGAGTTCCTTGAGTTGCCGCTGATAGCTGAGTTCACGCGCCAGGGCTTGCAACCAAAACGTCCGCGCTTCTTTGCCCACCGTGAGCGGAGCCGCCTGCACGGCTTTGTTCAACACCAGCAACGCCTGCTCCGCATCGGGATTGGTTTGCCGCAACAGATACAGGGCCTGCGCGCGCTGCAATTCACCCAAGGCGCGCACGCTCAATTCTTGTTGTAGCTCACGCGCACCGCCCGCCGCGACATCATTTCCCAACAAACGAATTGCTTGCTCCACCAATGCCTGGCTCTGTTCAAGCTCCTGGTAAAAGCCCTCCATTGTCCCTTTTGCCGTCGCCAAGGCGAGCAGCGTCGTGACGGTCAAAGACGCGGCAACAGCGGGTTGCTGTTTTAACAAGGCTTGTCCGGCTTGCAAAAGTTGTTGCAGCCGCGCGGCATCGGGGTTGTTATTGAAGAGTTGAAAATTACTCTTGAAAGCCTCCAGTTCCAACCGGCCCACTTCGGCGGCGGCGTCTACGGCACGGGCGCTTTGCGGATGCTGCTGTAAAAATGCCTTGCCGAGCGCCAGCCGTTTGGATGAATCGTCAGTCTCATTGGTGAAGGCGTTGTACGCCTGTATTTCTTCCTGTTGATTGAGCGCCCGGCGGGCTTGTTCGCCCAAGCCGCGTTTCTGCAACTTCTCCAGGCCGCGCTCGTCCAGGCGGAAGGCCAAGCCACGCCGGGTGATTTCACGGGCCAGCAGTTCATCCTCGAACTTGATGTCGAGCAGGCGTTCAATTTGATTCAGCTTGAGCGGCGCTTCCGTTTGATAGGCCGAGGCCAGGCTGACCAGCGCGGACGGCCAAAGTAGCGTTATCAACAGGCCAATAATGTGCAAGTTCCTATGCGTCGGTCTCATCGCCAAAATCTCAAAGGGCTATTGATCATTCTTCTGATTGAGGCTTCTGACTCGACTTTGTCCATTTTTATAGGGCTTACCGCAAATAAAGGACTTACGGCATTGCCTACGAGTTGATTTACTGAAATTCAAAAAATGCCGACGTTTATAGCAAAGGGCTTACGGGTTTGGCCTTCGCTGTTTTTCGAAAATGGACAAAGTCGAGTCTGATTGAGGCTTCTCATTGAGGCTTCTCATTGAGGATTTTCATGGCCTCTCGAATCTTCTTCTTCAACGCCGCCGCTTCAGCATTGTTAGGATCGAGGCGCAACGCAGCCTCGCTACCGAGCAGCGCCCGTTTGTAAAGACCACGGTCGTAAAGTTGCCGCGCCACGGACAGTTGTTGTTGTGAGAGTTGCGTGTTGAACTTTCCTCGTTGATCACGCCCGGCCGGGTTCCTCTGTTGATACTGCCGTCCGTCAGGCGGCGCTACGAAGCGGCCATCCGGTGTTGCTTCGTGCGGCGGAACCGGAGCCGGAGAGACTGATTTTACAGGCGCGTGCGCCTTCACATCCGTGCCGGCACGTACAAGTTTTGGCGCCGGGGTTGGCGCGTGCTCAGGTGTAAGCGTTGGTACTGGCGTTGGTGTGGGTGAGGTTAGCATCATGGCTAAATCGCGGCGGCTGTTCGCGCCTTCATCAAATCCATAACGGTAAAGCGCAAAGCTGCCGCCCGCCAAAGCCACCCCCAACAATACGCCTGGCATCAGCAACGAACGCCGTTTCGAATGCGCGCCGTGCACGGGCACCTCCGCCAGTTGTGCGCTGACGGTTTGCGCGGCTTTGACCTCAAACCGGCGTGGCGTAGGGGCGTTGGGCAATGATTCAGTGCGTTGGAACAGCGGCTGTGGCTGTCTCGCCCCCTGCCCTGCGTCCTGCAAGAGCGTCAGTGCTTGCGCGGCCCAGTTCAGCGTATTTGCTGTGCCGATTTCGCTCAAAGCCTGGTCGTAACGCCGTGCAACTTCGAGCGCATCCGCCGGGCGCTGCGCTTGATCTTTGGCCAGCATCTGCATGACCAGTTCATCCAGCGCCGCCGGGGTTTCAGGCCGCAGTGAACGCACGGGCGCAGGCATCGCGGCGAGTTGCATTTGCACCAACTCAGATAGCGAACCGCTTTGAAACGGCAAGCGCCCGCTCAGCAGGCGATAAAGAATGACGCCCAGCGAATAGATGTCAGAGCGCCCGTCTATCCTGCCGCCCAGTTGCAATTGCTCAGGACTGGCATAACTCGGCGTGCCCATGACCGCAGAAACCGAAGCGCCCGTCTCCGTCAGGTTTTTGCCGATGCCGAAGTCCAGCACCTTGATGACTTCCCGTCCGGCTTTATTACCATCATTGCGCTGGACGATCATTACGTTGGCCGGCTTCAGGTCGCGGTGCACCACGTGTTTGGAATGGGCTTCGGAGAGGGCCGCCGCGATCTGCCGCAAAATCTCGCCCGCGCGCGCAAAGCTCAACGCCCCGTGCGCGCGCAACTCATCATCGAGCGTCCGCCCTTCTAGCCACTCCATCACAATGTAAGCGGTGCCGTCCGGCGTGCGGCCGGCGTCTTTCACGTCAACGATGTTCTCGTGTGACAAACGGCCGGCGACCTTGGCCTCACGCTCAAAGAGCCCGACCAGATGTTCGTCGGCGACGGCAATGTTGGGTTGTAAAATCTTGAAGGCGACGCGGCGATCCAACCCGGTGTGGTAGGCGCAATAAACGGCGCCCATCCCGCCCAAGCCAATCAAAGCTTCTACGCGGTAGCGCTCCAACAGCGTGCGCCCGATCATTTGATAGGGATCGGGCAGCGACAACACAGTCTGATCGTGCGGACACAGCGTGTGCGCCGTCGGAAAGCTTTGCTGGCAATGGGAACAGAATTTAGCGGCCATCGCGGCTAACAGTATGAGAGCGGCTTTGAGGTGTCAACCACACATAGTTGTGCTCTGTAAATTCAGATGTGGCAGGTAAGGCTCTGGTTTCCGAAGGTCAGAGCGCATGCCAGAGCAGTCAGCGCAAACAGTATTTCAAGCGGTTCTTGACGCAAACGTGTGTTACCGCGTACCGTAACGTCCGTATCATAATTTCATTCAAAACTGGCTGAAGCCGCGTATGGCACCCATTACATCTTGCAAGTAGCTCGACCTCAAACTATTGATTGAATGGCAGGAGCCGCGCTAGCGCGTGAACACAATCCACAAGCGAAAGTCTTATGAAATACCTATCTCTCACCAATGCTCAAATCTCGAAATGGCGTGCGCACCTTTCCGCCAGCGAACCGCTTTTGGGGCCGCTCGAACAAGAGGTGCTGGAACTGGTCTGGCAACGTGGCACGGCGAGTGTGCGCGACATTCACCTGGCCTTCGGCGAACGGCTGGCCTACACGACCTTGATGACGACGTTGGATCGGCTCTTCAAAAAGGGGTTGCTCGCACGGCAGAAAGATGGGCGCGCCTTTTGTTACTCGCCACAAGCCACACCCGAAGAATTGGCGCGGGGCCTCACACGCCGCGCGCTCAATGGGCTGCTGGGCCGCAGCCCAAATGGCGTCGAGCCATTGTTAGCCTGTATCGTGGACGCGGTCACCGAGCACGACCGCGAATTGTTGGGTGATCTTGACCGCCTCATTCAAGAGAAACGCCAAGCGCTTGAAAACACTGAGCAATAACGTTTTGTCTCGCGGTTCGCTGACAGTCGGTACTTGAGGAAAAACGCGATGTACGAATTCCTGGGATTATGTTTGGCATTGGCAGCTTTGCTGGCATGCAATTCATTGGCGTCGTTGGCTACGTCGCTGCTCTGGCGTGGTTTGGCTGCGCGTGTGGATGAATGGCCAGCCGGCGCGCGCGCGCGGTTGCTGTTTACGCTTCGGTTGCTGCCCGCCGTGCTGGCCGTGTTGGTTGTCTTGCTGATTTTGGCACCGGCGTATACCGCGCACGAACCGCGTCAAGATGTCGAACCCGTGAGCTTCAAACTCGCGCTATTGGCTTTGCTATCTGCCGCCGGGTTGCTGCTGGCGGGCTGGCGCGGCGTGGCGGCCTGGATCGCAACCCGCCGTTTATTGCGTGATTGGCTGCAACAGGCCGAACCGCTGGCGGGCAGCGTTCAGGGCGTAAAGGCCTACCGGTTGCCGCATCCCTTTCCCGTGTTGGCCTTGGTAGGTGTCTGGAAACCGCGCCTCTTTATCGCAGAAAAATTGTTGAAAACCTTATCCCCGGCGGAATTGCAGGCTGCGCTGGCGCACGAAGCGGGCCATCTGGCGGCGCGGGACAACGGCAAACGCGCCTTGTTACGCGCCTGCCGTGACGTGCTGACCTTGGTGCCTTGCGGACGCACCCTCGACCGCGCTTGGCATGACGCAGCCGAGGAAGCCGCCGACGAATTCGCCGCACGCAAAGGCCAGGCCTCGGCACTCGACCTAGCCGCTGCCCTGGTCAAGATCGCGCGACTGGCCACGCCGGAGATGCACCCGACCATGCTCGTCAGCGTTTCGTTCATCGGCTACGAGGCTGGAATGCTGGCACGTCGCGTGACGCGGCTGACGCAATTGGCCGAAGTGAGCGCCCCGCACGCCGAGCGGCTGACACTCGGCATGGCCACGTTGCAATGGGGCGCGTTGGGGGCGCTGACGTGCCTGGCCCTTATCGCCCCCAGTAACCCAGCCATCTTGGCGGCAGCCCACGGCGCGCTGGAATTTTTTGTCCGCAGCTTGCAATAAACCGCAATAGAACCGCACTATTTCCATCACGTCTGCGAACTACGATCACTGGTAGTAGCTGCACTCAGCCTCTAATATCAAACTTCATTCAACTTCAACCGCGTACAAGACATAAACATCCGGGCGCGGGCGGAATGTCCGCAAGCGTTCAATCGTCTTTCTCCTATATTCGATTGAACGGATAACCTATTTGTGAACCAATTAAACCAATTAAACCAATGAAACGACATCAAACCTACATCACGCTCTTGCAAGCCATGCTGTTAAGCTTCGCCATTTCGATGGCGGCCGCTGCCGACACGCATTCACTCCCCGGCACGGTCAAAGATGCTTCTGACGCCCCGGTCAGCGGGGCGACGGTGAATATTTTGACCGGGCGGCAAATGTCCGTGGCCACCGCTACAACGGACGCACAGGGCCGCTTTACGCTCAGCAACATCGCGTCCGGCACTTATGAAGTCTTGGTCACCGCGCGCGGTTTTTCGTCGCGCAGTCACGCCATTCGAGTGCCATCGGCGGAAGCGGATAAGCTTGAAATCAAACTCGGCCTGGCCGCGTTAACCGCCGAAGTTACGGTGACCGCCGATGTCGGCCTCGTGCAGGAACTCGACAAAACCACACAACAGGTCAACGTCATTACCGAAGACAAACTGCAACAGCGCGCGTCTTCCGTGCTGGCACAAGCCTTCCGCGAAGAGCCGGGGCTGCAATTGCAACGCACCAGCGCTACGATCAGTGCCGTCTTTGTGCGTGGGTTCACGGGGGCCAAGGTTGTTACCTTTGTAGATGGCATCCGCTTTTCAACCGCCGCCATGCGCGGGGGTATCAACACATTTTTCAACATGAACGACACCTCGAACCTGCGCGCAGCGGAAGTGTTACGCGGGCCAAACAGCGCGCAATTCGGCAGTGATTCGCTCGGCGGCAGCGTGCAATTGATTTCTCGTTCGCCATTGTTCAGCACGGACAAATGGCAAACCCACGGCCAGTTCAGCAGCCATTACAATTACGCCGACCAAGGCTTCGGCAGCAATGCAATGGCCAATTTCGGCAATCAGGGCTTGGCCGTGCTCATTAACCTGACCGGCCATCGCAGCGGCACACTGCGCAGCGGCGGCGGCTACGACACGCACGCGGCGGTCAATCGCTTTTTAGGTCTGCGTTCCGATGTGCTGGACGGCTCGCGTTCGACCGATACGGCCTTCACGCAATACGGCGGCTTATTGAAGCTGAGCTACAAATTCACGCCGCGCGATTTCCTGAACGTGCATTACAACCGCGCGCAGATTGATGGCGGCAAGCGCTTCGACCAGACGCTGGGCGGCGATGGCAACCTCATCGCCGATCTGCGCAACTTTATGAACGACTTTTTCTATGGCCGTTACGAGCGCGTCGGCGCGGGCGTGTTCGACACCTTCGCGCTTTCTTACTCTTACAACGCCCAACGCGAAGAGCGCGTCAACCAAGGCGGCAACGGCAACCCGACTGCCGCGATCACCTTTCAACCCGAACGCACCGTCGTGCATGGCTTCCAAGCGCAAACGGCCAAACATACCTCCCGCAACAGCGTCACCATCGGCGGCGAGTTTTATTACGACCGCGTGCGCACCGATTCGTACTCGCTCAATCCGGTGAACGGTGTGGCGACGGTCGCGCGGGGCCGTGTGCCTGATCGCGCGACGTACAAGAGCGGCGGCGTTTACATTCAAGACGTGTTCACGGCCATCCCGGAACGGCTGCGTCTGATCGGTGCGGTGCGCTATGGCGGGGCGCGCTATAACTCACGCGCCGCCAATTCGCCGCTGGTGAACGGGCAACCGCTCTGGCCGGATGATTCGTTGACCGCCGATGCCGTCACGCCGCGCTTTGGCGCAGTGCTGACCATTGTCGAAGGACTCAACCTTTCGGCCCAGGTCAGCCGCGGCTTCCGCACGCCGCACATCACGGACTTGGGGACGCTCGGACTGACCGGCGCGGGCTTCGAGGCCAATGCTGCCGATTTGGCGGGCTCGGGCGCGTTCATCGGCACGACGGCTGACAACAGTGCCGTTTCGACCGGCAGACCGGTGGAGCAACTCAAACCGGAAACGCTGTGGAGTTATGAGGCGGGCATTCACCTGCATCGCAGCCGCATAGACATTGACTTCAACGGTTTCGTCAACAAGCTCAAAAACAACATCGCCTATCAAGCGCTGATCCTGCCGGCGGGCGCGGTCGGCAAAAAGCTGGGCGATCAAACGATCACCTCCCAAACCGCTAACGGTGCAGTCTTCGTCCCGCTTTCCACCGTGCCCGTGCTGGTGCGCGCCAATTTTGACGATGCGCGCATCTGGGGCATCGAACAAAGCTTCAACGTGCGCCTGACTGATTCGCTGATCTTCGGCCAGAATTTCACCTATCTGTACGCCGAAGACGAACGCAGCGGCCGCGCGCCCAACGTCGAAGGCGGCACGCCTGCGCCACAGGGCTATTTGCGCTTCCGCTACGAGCCAACCCATCGGCGCTTCTGGATCGAGCCGTATGTCTTCGGCGCACGCAAACAGGATCGCCTTTCGACGCTCGATCTGGGCGACCGCCGCACGGGCGCCACGCGCACACGCGGTAACATCGCTAACTTTTTCGGACGCGGGGCGTTGGTGCGCGGGCTGATTGCGGCAGGCAACGACGGACGATTGGGTACCGCAGATGACATTTTGAAACCGACCGGCGAAACGCTCGCACAGGTGCAGAACCGCGTGTTGGGCACAGCCGCCAGCGCGCCGTTGTATCGCTATATTCCCGGCTTTATGGTCATCAGCCTGCGCGGCGGTTTTCGCGTAGGTGACCGCCACGAAGTCATCCTCGATCTGGAAAACCTGAACGACAAAAACTATCGCGGCCTCAGTTGGGGGATGGATGCGCCGGGCCGCACTGTCGGGTTCCGCTACAACTACAAGTTTTGATTGCCATCTGTGGCAGCAGTGCAGCGATTCCGGAAAAAGGTGTGGGACGATTTGACAAATCGTCCCACACCTTTCCTTTGCGCCGCCGCCCGCACGGTTCCAATCCAGCCTGCTTCGATTTAGAGTAGCGCGGCAAATTGATGGCGCACGCGCTATTCATTCAACCAATCATTTCGCGGAAAGCCCGGAAAGGAAAACACGATGAATTGTTCGAGATGTGGTCAGCATTTACCGCCCGATGCGCGGTTCTGCAACAACTGCGGCACACCCGCGCCGCCACCGCAGGCCTATCAACAGCAACCTGCACAACCTGCTTATCAACCGCAAGCTGGCGGCATTCACATTGACGCCGACGGGCGCGGCAGCGGGCGCGGCTATCAATACGAAATCCTGCATCAACCCTCTTTCTCGCTGGCCGTCATTCAATTGCAACCGGGCCAATCCATCCAGGCCGAAGCGGGCGCGATGGTTTCGATGTCGGCCAATATCGAATTGCAGTCGCAATTGAAGGGCGGCGTGATGGGCGCGCTCAAACGCATGGTCGGTGGCGAATCGGCTTTCGTCTCGACCTTCACCGCGCACGGCGGCGCGGGCGAAGTCACCTTTGCCCCGCCCGCGCCCGGCGACATCGCGGCGCTCGAAATGCAGAACCAGGTGTTCTTTGTGCAATCCAGTTCGTACCTCGCGGGCGATCAGGGTTTGCAGATTGACACGAGTTGGGGCGGCTCGCGTTCGTTCTTCGGCGGCGAAGGCTTGTTCGTGTTACAGGTTTCAGGCACGGGCTTGCTACTGGTTTCGTCCTTCGGCGCGATCCATCGCAAACGGCTTGCGCCGGGCGAACGTTACGTGGTGGACACCGGCCATCTGGTCGCGTGGGAAGGCCATATGCAATACAGCTTGCGCAAAGCCGCGCGGGCCGGTTGGTTGCGCAGTCTAGCCAGCGGTGAAGGCATTGTTTCGGAATTTATGGGGCCGGGCGAGATTCTGATTCAGACGCGCAATCTGGAAGCGTTTGGCAGTCTGTTGCGCGCGATGTTCCCGACCCAATCCAGCAGCAGCGGATCGGGCCTTGGGAATTTGTTTGGAGAGTAGCCGATTGCAAAAAGCGGTACAGCAACCTTTCCGAGTTGCTGTACCGCTTTGCAACCTAAATCGAACCACGCAACATTGGTACAGTACCGCGCGCGTGAGCAAGCG
>JANOWX010000472.1:0-3666 GCA_031418175.1 Acidobacteriota bacterium
CTGGGCGTTTGTATGAAGCCGCGGGCGCCGCCAATGTCTTGCTGTCTTTGTTACTCGGCACGTTCTTGAGCGCCCAACATGTAATTAGACGGCAAGCAGAACTTTCCGCATATGGAAACAAGCTTCCATATGCGGAAATTACTTTCCGCCATCAGAAACTTTCGACTTTCCGCTATCGGAAAGTTTTGCTTGCTGGCTTATGTGCGGCGGTTTTCCATTAGCGGAAACATCCGCCGCTTGAATACGCGCCGTCAGGCCCATTTTCCGCACCTTGCCATAAGCCAGCTCCCAGAGTTTGCGGGCGGGATTCCATCTGCCACCCGCCGCTTTGACGCGCTGCCGCCACTGCAACTCTTCGAGACCGATGCGAATGCCGACCAGTTCGCTCTCTTGAAAGGGGCGCACGGGCGGTTGCCAGTCGGACTCTTCGATAATGATTTCGACGGTTTTGAAACGCTTGCCTTGGGCGGCGTCGTAACGATAGCGCAAACAGACCAACCGCGAACCATACTGGCTAACCAGCCCTTTGGTTCCCGGCTGCCCCGGATAGAATTTCTTACTTTCCAACTTCATGGCAACGCTCCTGCTGGTTGCTGTGCGAACAATTTAAGATGCCGGCTTTACTCTGCGACGGCGCGGAGTATAATCCGCGCCGCCAGCCGGGGCAATGGCTGCCACGTGCTGAGGCGATTTTTTTTCAAGCTCCTTACGCTGAGGTATTGCCATGGCCGAACAGCCCACCCAACCGCCCAAGTTCCTCGTTCAGGTAGCGACCGCCATCCGTTTGCGCCGGCTGAGTTATCGCACTGAACAAGCCTATGTTGACTGGGTCAAACGTTTCATCCTTTTCCACCACAAGCGCCACCCGAAAGACATGGGCGCGCCGGAAATCGAAGCCTTTTTGGCGCATCTGGTCAATGACCGCAACGTCGCGGCCTCGACGCAGAATCAGGCTTTGCACGCGCTTTTGTTCGTGTACCGCGAAGTGCTGATGATCGAATTGCCGCGTCTCGGTCTGCCAGCCGCCAAGAAAGAACCGCGTTTGCCGACCGTCTTCACGTGTGACGAGGTGCAACGCATCCTGGCGCACATGGAAGGCCGGAATTTGCTGATGGCGAATTTGCTCTATGGCACGGGCCTGCGCTTGCGTGAGATGTTACGGTTGCGGGTCAAAGACATTGACTTCACGCAGAACCAAATCCTAGTGCGCGAAGGCAAGGGTAACAAAGACCGTGTGACGATGTTACCTTTGAGCTTGAAAGATACGCTGCGCCAACACCTGAGCAAGGTCAAAGAGGCGCACGCGGTAGATTTGCTGGAAGGCTTCGGCAACGTCGCGTTACCTTTCGCCTTGGCAAAAAAATACCCCCAAGCCGCGACCGAATGGAAATGGCAATACATCTTTCCCGCCTCCAAACGTTCGCTTGACCCCCGCTCCGGCGTCGAACGGCGGCATCACCTCGATCCATCGGTGTTACAAAAAGCGGTCAAGGAAGCCATGCGCAAAGCCGCAATCACCAAACACGGCAGTTGCCACACGCTGCGCCACAGTTTCGCCACGCATCTGCTCGAAGCCGGTTACGACATCCGCACTGTTCAGGAATTGCTCGGCCACGCCGATGTGAGTACGACGATGATTTACACCCACGTGCTCAATCGCGGCGGCCTCGGCGTCAACAGCCCGCTCGACCGGCTTTGATGCGCGTGAAGATTCCGGGCCGGTCGGCTACAATGCATTGCCGCTACGGTCTGGCGGCGGTTTATGCAAACGGCTGCTGGGGTTGCCAGTGGTCGAACCGGCTGAGTTGATCGTGCAACCGTCGTTGTTATGAACTACCGGAAACGAAGCCAGCCACGGCGAGAAGTGCATGGAGTTCAGCCTTTAGGCTGCTGGTGGCGCGCAACGCGCGCCAGACAAGCTGAAGCTTGAACTCCATGCACTTACCGCCAGCGCCTACGTTTCGGATATTTTCTGTTATGCCGCGTTATTACTTCGTCATCATCGTTTTCACTCTTGCCGTCGCCACGGTCGCGGGCGGGCTGCTGGGCAAACAGCCCGCGCCCATGCAACCGAGCGATGCGATGGCCGACAATCCGGTGGTGCGCGCCTTTGCCGATGCACTGAAACTGATCGAAGAAGAACATGCCGCACTGCCCGATAACGAACGGCTGACGCGCAGCGCCGTGGCGAAGCTGTTGCACACGCTCGATCCGCATTCGAGCTTTTTCAACCGGCAGGAATTCAATGAATTGCAGGACGAACAGTCCAGCAAGTTTTATGGCATCGGCATCACCGTCAATCAACGCAACGGGCGGCTTTATATTTTGGGCGTCAATCCGGGGCTGCCCGCCGAAAAGGCAGGACTGCGCTACGGCGACGAGTTGCTGGCGGTGGATGGCAAACCGGCCAGGGATTGGACGCACGCCGATGCGCTCAAACACGTGCGCGGCAATCGTGGCACCGCCGTCGAGATTACCGTCGAACGTGTCGCCGAACGAACCGCTGAACGCCCGCTTGACCGAAATGCCGAGCGCGGCGCGGCGCAACCGCTGACCTTGCAAATCGAACGCGACGAGATTCCCTATCCATCGGTGCGCAACCGTTTCATGTTGCGGCCCGAGATCGGCTACATCGCGCTGACGGGCGGCTTCAACCAGGCGACCAGCGAAGAGTTGCGCGAAGCCATCGGCAAGTTGAAAAAAGACGGGATGACGGCGCTCGTGTTGGATTTGCGGCGCAATCCCGGCGGGTTGTTGAAACAGGCCGTGCAGGTGGCCGAAATCTTCTTGCCCGCCGACAGCCAGATCGTCAGCGTCAAAGGCGCGCGCGCGCCGAAACAGGTTTATCGTTCGGACAATCCCGAACCTGAAACGATGCCACTGGCGGTGCTGATTGATCACGAATCGGCTTCGGCCTCTGAAATCGTGGCGGGCGCGATGCAGGATCAAGATCGCGGGCTGTTGGTCGGCTCGGCCAGTTTCGGCAAGGGACTGGTGCAAACCGTCTTCCGTTTGCCCTGGGGCATGGGGCTGACCTTGACGACGGCCAAGTATTACACCGCCAGCGGGCGCTCGATTCAGCGCGAATACGCGGGCGTCAGCACTTATGATTACTACCGCGAAGGCATGCGCCCGGCCGCCAAAACCAAGCCCAGCGCGAGCGCCAAAGAAGCCTTTTACACGCCGACCAAACGCGTCCTGCGCGGCGGCGGCGGCATCACGCCCGACGTGTTGGTGAACTTGCCCGAAGAAGATTGGCAGGTGCGCGACGCCTGTTTTGAGTTCGTGCGCCAATTGGTCGCGGGCGCGATGCCGGGCTTGCCTGACTACAAACTGGCCAAGACGACTTTTGATTACCAATTGCGCGGCCATGAATTCCCGGTCACCGAAGCATTGCTCAACGCCCTGCGCGGCTTCCTGCGCGAACGTCCGAAGTTTCGCGCGTTGGAAAGCAAGCTCAGCGAGCAAGCCGATTATGTGCGCCGCCGTTTGCGCGCCGAAATGATCACGGCGGCTTACGGCGTCGAAGCGGGCGAACAGTTCCTGATGGAAAGCGACCGGCAAGCGCTGCAAGCCATCGAAGAGTTACCCAAAGCCAAACTGCTGAGCGAACGCGCGCGTCTCTTCAAGCCGGGCACACAAACCCGCAATTAATGGAAGCCTGTG
>JANOWX010000473.1:0-2989 GCA_031418175.1 Acidobacteriota bacterium
CGTGAGGGAGGGCTTGACTGTGGATGCCAGCCCTTCCTCACGGTCGGGCTACTGACACGCCGCCCCAAATTTTTGAGACGATACAATGCGGAGGGGGTAAAAACGGCGCGAGTATAGGTAGCCCCCGAAGGCTTGTCAAAACTACGTTTCAGGTGTTTTCGGCCAGCGGTTTGAGCCTGGCATAAAGCTCTTCGACCTGCCGACGCGTGTCTTCAAACCCCAGCGAAGTGTTGATGTCGAAGTCGGCGTATTTCAATTTTTCCGCTGAGGACATCTGCGCCGCGATACGCGCTTCGGCCTGTGCGCGCGGCAGGCTGTTGCGCGCCATCAGCCGTTCCAGTTGCAACGCCGGTTCGCACCAGACGACGACGATTTTGTCGAAGCGGTTGTACGAACCCGTTTCGATAATCAACGCGGCGTCGAGCACGGCGATGGCTTGGGGATTGCGCGCGGCGACTTCGGCCAGCCAGGCAGCTTGGGCTTCATAAACACGCGGGTGAACGATGGCGTTCAGGCGTTCGCGCTTGGCCGCGTCGGCAAAGACCAGGCCGCCGAGCACCGCACGGTTGAGCGTGCCGTCTTCGTTCAAAAGTCGGGGCAACACGCCGGGGCCGAATTCCCCAAACTCATGGACGATGTCTTGATAGGCGGGCTTGCCGGGTTCGACGGCCTGATGCGCCAGCGTGTCGGCGTCGCTGACTTCGCAGCCGAGTTCGCGCAGCACCGCGAGGACGTACGATTTGCCCGTGGCGATCCCGCCGGTCAAGCCTACTTTCAGCATCACTTGCTTCCCCGCCGCAACAGCGCCGCCTTGAGCGTGTTCTTCATCAGCATTGCAATCGTCAGCGGGCCGACGCCGCCAGGCACGGGCGTCAGCCAGCCGGCCTTGGGCGCAACGCTGCGGGGTTCGACATCGCCGACCAGCGTGTAGCCGCGCTTCGCCAGCGTCGCCAGCCGCTTTTCCTGTTCGTCGGCGGGGAAGATGCGCGCGATCTCTGCCGCCGTCGTGGCGTTGTTCATGCCTACGTCCACGACGACCGCGCCCGCGCGCACATACTCGCCCGTGACCAGCGCGGTGCGGCCGATGGCGGCGATCAGGATGTCGGCCTGGCGCGCGATGCCGGGCAGGTTCTTTGTCCGCGAATGGCAGAGCGTCACGGTGGCATGGCGCTGCAGCAACAGCATGGCTTGCGGTTTGCCGACGATGTCGCTGCGTCCGATGACGACGGCGTGCGCGCCCGCGAGGGGGATTTGGTAATGGTCGAGCAACTCGACCACACCCGTCGGCGTGCAGGCGGTCAGCGTCTCTTCGCCCTGCACCAAACGGCCCACGTTGACAGGGTGCAAGCCATCCACATCTTTGGCCGGGTCAACGGCGTCCAACACGCGGCGCGCCGCGATCTGGGGCGGCAACGGCAATTGAATCAGGATGCCGTCAATCTCATCGCGCTGATTGAGGCTGCCCACCAGCGCCAGCAATTGTTCCGTTGTCGTATCGGCGGGCAGTTCGTGCTTTTCTGAATAGAGGCCGAGCGCCTGACAGGCTTTGACCTTGCTGCCGACATAGGTTTTGGACGCCAAGTTGTCGCCGACGATGACGGCGGCGAGTCCGGGTTGTATGCCAGTCGAAGCTTTGAGTTCAGCGACGCGCGCGGCGACGCCTTGTTTGATTTGTTCGGCGACCAGCGCGCCGTCCAGGATTTGTGCGCTCATCGGATGTTTTCCTGCCTTGTAATCTTTACCTGCGGTGTGAAGGAGTGGCGCATCTTAGCACAGGTTTTTGACTGGCATGCGGGGCGCAACAGCGAAGTTTGGCATCCCTTTTACCACGCCGCATGGAAAGTTAGTGCCAGCGCCGCAAAAAGTTTGGCGCGCGCGAAAAAACCCCTTGCGGACTTTGGTTTATGTGCATAAGATGCAGCCCGTTTGGCGAGACAGAGAAAGTTTTCCGCGAGTCAGTTTTTTTCCTCTCAATACATACAATCCGGCGCTCGTGGCGAACTTCAGACGAACTTCAACAAGAGAAACATATCAATCGCGTTTGCCCCAACGACGATTGGCCCTGCGGTTGACATACTCATAACGCCCTTGGCCGGGACTTCCTTTTGCAGCCCTGTTCCGGCTATCCCTTGTAATGGATTTCGGTCCATGCGCCCCTGCATAATCACTCCCCACTCATTAGCTTTGCTGTCGTCCTTATTCGTTTTTCTCGTTCATATGGTACCGGCACGCGGATGCGGTTCTGTAGCGGCTGTGGTTTTTGCTGGCAAGGGCAACCTTTGCCAGGCAATTGCCAACCAAGCGCGGCTCGCAAAACAGAATCGCCCCGTAAGTCATTCATGGTAGCCCCGCAACAATTCGGCGCCCACATTCGGCGCCCACATTCGGTGCCCACATTCGGTGATGGTTAAGGTAAGCCGGCCTTTGTCGGCCCGGCAATAACAGGCAAGGAGACAGGCATATGAGTGCAGCGATTCAACTCGTCAATCAACCGGTCGTCAACCCCGGCTTCGTGACCAATAACCTGGCTGGCAATTCAGCCGGCAATCCGGTTAGCAATCTGGCCAACAATCTAGTTGAAGGCAATTTCAACAACGTTTCCCGCTTTGAGTCCGCGCCCGAACAACGGTTGCGCCGCGCCTTGGAATGCATCGCGGAGTTGCAAGCCGAGGTCCGCGCCCTGCGCGATGAAATCACCCGCAGCGAACGCGTCAGCGCCAATTACGAACTGCTGTTGCGCAACGCCCAAGTGCGCGAACATGAATTGCGCGCGCAACTCGTCGCCGGACGTTCCTAGCTTTTGCCCAAACAGCGCAGCCGCAAACGCGCCGCCGCTCTATCCCCAGTAGGGCCCTGCGGCGCGTTTGCGTCCACTCACCCAGCGCTGTCCGCCGGTATCTCGTTGCCCCTTCCCCTTCCAACGTTTCTCCACCCATCGAAGTCTGTGTTTCCTTCGACGCGCGAAGCCTATGGAGTGCGTGCGGCACAG
>JANOWX010000474.1:0-20251 GCA_031418175.1 Acidobacteriota bacterium
AGCGCGCGGCCCCGCGCCCGCGTTCGATTCCCAAAACCGCGCCGCATCGCGGTGCCGCCACACCGGTTCGCCCGTCGTCAGGTGGTAAGCCGAAACGATCTCGTCTTCGCCGCGCTGCTCTTGCGTGTAAATGCGTCCGCCGTTGACCGCGCCGTTGACCGCAAAGGACGACCAACCCGGCCCGATGGGTTTGCGCCACAACTCGACGGGCGGCGATTGCGACCAGTTGGTGTTGATGCGCACACCGCGAATGACGCTGTCGCGCGCCGCTCCGCGAAAGCCTGACCAGTCGGCTTTGGGATTCGGCGCATTCGTTGCGGCAGGCTGCGCGGCTGCCAGCGTAGGCGTGGGAACCGGCGTCTGCGTGGGCGATGGCGTAGCGGTCGGTGAGGCTGTCGGGGCGGGAACCACCGGGTCTTTTTCGTTGCGCGTTTGCGCCAGCAGACGTTCTTCGGCGCTCGGCGTCCAGCGCCAGTGAAACGCCGCCGCGCCTTCGCCGTAGATGCCGTCGGTTCTGATCAACGTGAACGCTGCGCACGCGAGCAGGATGGCGACGATCAGCGCCGCGTACCGGAGTCCAGCAGACCGGCGGCGGCTGACAACTACCGCGACAACCAGCGCCAGGCACAACAGCGGGACGGCGTAAACGTGAAGCATCCAACCCATCATCCCGTTCGCAATGGACGCATGCACGACGCGCTTGGTAGCGATGAGCGCGACCACCATCAGCACGATAGCGGCGACGCGCTCAGGCCACGGCGCGCGGCTGAAAAACAGCCACCACACCAGAATCGCCAAGCCGCAAACGAGCGCGCCCAGCACCGCGAATATGGCGGCATCGGGCGGCGCGACGAGGGGTACGCCGAACCTGACCAGGCACAGCAACACTGCGGCAACCACGCCGGGCCACAGCCGGAGCGGACGTTGAGAAATCGGTAAGTCAGTTTGATTGATTGTCATATCAGGCCATACGCCTTTCCACGAACCGTAGGTTCATTTTTTTGAAAGACGCTACTTTCTAAACTCAGGAGCGCAGCGCGGCAGTGTGATTCGAGCTTGCATGACGACACGTTAGGCGGCCCCTTGCCTTTTACTACCGCGTAGCTGTCTTACAGCCCAGACATGGCTTTTATGATAAAAGTCTGCTTCTATCTGCTCCACTTCAAGCCAGCAAAGTTCGTGCTCTCCTATTCCTGTTGCCTCACCAATAAACTCTCCTGCAAAGAAGACCGCCTCCATTCGATAGTGTTGCCCTTCGGCATAGAAGTACTGAACGGCCTTCCCGATCCGGCCAATGATACCCACCTCGCGCGCCAACTCTTCTCTGACCTCGCGCGTAACCGTTTCTTCAGGCGTCTCCTCAGCCAGCGAGCCGCCGCCTGGAAGGAAGTAGTGGCTTTTCCCTTTGACCGCAGCAATTCTTCCTTGCTGATCGGTTATGACGACATACGCTGCTGGACGAGGCTGATAGGCAATAGCCGCATTCAACAAACCGAAAGTCGGTATCGGACAATCTCCTGATTGCATACGCTCACCTTGGAATCGCAGCCGTCTAACGTGAATTCAACCGACCGCATATTCGGTGTGTGGTCAAACATCCGCCGGGTGAAAACCCAGCACAATATCGCTTTTCGGAATCCCCGCCAGTTCGAGGTCTTCGGCAATCACGATGTCGGTGTTGTCTTCCTGCACCCAGACTTTGCCGTTGATGATTTCGAGATGAATCACTACGCGGCGCGGGCGGCGCGAACCTTACCCAGCCCAGCGCAATCACCACGTAGCTATCCGCCTTGCGATTGAAAAATTCTCTTCCTGGATTTCATAGATCATATCCTGCACTACAGATATTGACCCCGCGTATCAACATAGCCACCTAACTTCAGTTGGAAGCCTCCCGTTTCGAGAACAACTCCTTTGACATCATGATGGCGTTCATTGTATTCGGCCAGCCTGCATAAAACGCCAGATGCGTAATGACACTGCGCAGGATCAATTTCCAGTTCCGCCAACCGCACAAGTCGGCCTTGCGCCTGCTTGGCAGGAGCGCGACTGCATGCACTGAACCAACACAACGTCAGCGCGGATGCGCCCAGAATCAGGAACTCTTTAGCTTTCATATTTCCCCCTCGCACGAAGCAACCGCACCACAATCCGAGACTCAATCACTGTCTATGAGTCCATTGGCGATGCACGCAGCCTTGTATTCCTGCAAATCGTCACCTCGCTGCAACCGGTAACGCGCTCCCGCAGATTGCGCTGAACGATGCGCCGCTTCGGCGAATACCTGCGCATCCAGGACTTCGTTTTGCGTCACGGCAAAGGCTGCGCCGCGCTCAATGTCTGCGCGGAACTGTTCATGGGAGCGGGCGTAAGCCACGTCAAAGCGTGGCAGAAATTCAGGGAAGGGTCGCGTCAGATAAGTCATCTCAAAGGTTTGCGATGCGGGATGCAGCTTGCCGTCCGGTTGCCAAACCTCTACGTGAATGGGGCCGGGGTATCCGGCAAAACGCCCCGTGTGGATCGTGCCTTTCGTGCCAATGATGTAAGTCTCGTTGTTATAGCCCGAAGAATGCGTACGACTAAGATCAAGCCGCCCTAACACGCCGGACGGAGTCGTGAAAGTAACAAAAGCCGTGTCGCCGCCTTCGTCAATCGGGCTGGCATAGCCCCGCGTGCTGTGTACGCTGGCCCAAACCTCGTTGGGGAATTCGTCCAACAACCAGATCGCTTCGTCCGCGACGTGGATGCCCATATCAATAATCAAGCCTCGGCTGCTATAGGTTGACGGCGGCGGAAACTGGTCGCGCAGGATGCAGCGGATTTCACGCAGTTCGCCCACCAAACCGGCTTGCATCAGTTGCCGCGTATAAAGCAGCGCCGGGTCATAGCGCCGCTGCAAACCAATCTGAATTTGATGCGCGTCCCGGCCAATGGCTGCGACAAACGCGAAGGCTTCCTGCAAGCTATCGGTCAAGGGTTTTTCCAGATAGATCGGAATCTTCGCTTTGACGAAGGGCAGCGCGTCCCGCGCGTGATCTTTGGTGTGTGAAGCAATGATGACAGCGTCCATACCCATTGGCGCACCAACCATCTCCTGCGCCATTCGGGCTGAATCGTGAAAGGTTCTCACTTCGGCAAGATTCAGTTCAGCTTGCGCGCTTGTGACCGCAACTTGCGCTTCGTCACCGATGGCTACGATCTGATGGCCTTGTTGCTGCACGATGGACGCATGCACCTTGCCAATGCGGCCTACGCCGAATACGCCGTATTTATACGTTTTGCCCACCATCACGCTCCTGTTTTATGCCTGTCGCTTCGATCAGCATCGTGCCAATAATTCCTAACAACTCACTGAACGTATGGCGGACGAGCCAAATTCAATTGCCTGCGCTTTGTGAAATGGAAATTCTCATCCGGCACGGCGTAAGCAACATTTGTACAGATAAAGTCACCTGTAGGGGTTTTATCTTTAAGCTCATCCATCAGCGCCACTGTTTGTGCTTCGCTGATGAATTCCGCAATGGTCAAGTGGGCTGAGAACGGATATTTCCGCTCCGCCGCGCCAGTGAAGACGGAGGCTTTCTCTATTGCAGCGCGTAATTGGTCTAGTTCATTTTGCGGTTCGATATTTAGGCAAACACCGGGATGAGGAAGATAATTTTTTAATGGGCCATAACGGATCGGAAACTGTTCGATAGCAGAGACAACGTCTTCTAGTTCGTGCCACTGCACTTCATCAATCGGTCGGGATAAAGGGATGGTAAGACTGATGTGCGCATCGCAAATTGCCTGTGATTGTGGGTCATACTGTGCGCGCAAAATGTTCACTTGCCCCCAAAGCGGTTCCGGCGGAAAAATCAGGAGCACACCGAACCTGTACTCCCTTTGCCATTCCAGCCAATGACTGTTGCCTTCTACATATTCAGTAACCATACGCTTACCTGGGTTAAAAGGATGGTTGATGTTTGCCTATGGAGAAACAAGCTTCGCCATAGGCCGAATGGTTCGCTGCGACGCCTGAGGCTCAAACCCTGAGCAAGCCACGGAACCCTCTGGCGGCATAGTAAGATTCCGCTCCGTTGTGATAAACGAAAACCGTGTCGTAGCGGCGATCACAAAACAGCGCGCCGCCGAGTTTCCGAATATCCGCAGGCGTTTTCACCCAACTCGAAGTTTTCAAATCGAACTCTCCCAGCTTCTGTAATTCTCGATATTGTTCTTCCGTTAAAAGCTCAATGCCCATCGCCGCAGCCACATCCAGCGCGTTATTGGCGGGTTTATTTTCTTTCCTTGCTTCCAGCGCTGCGCGGTCGTAACAAACACTGCGGCGGCCTTGCGGGCTTTCCGCCGCACAATCATAAAAAATATATTCGCCCGACTTTTTATCAAACCCGACTACATCGGGTTCGCCGCCGGTGCTTTCCATTTCGTTAAGTGACCACAGTTTTTCAGGATGAGCTTCCAGCCTGGCTTGTACGTTAGCCCATGCAAGACCTTGATGGCGGTTCATGTTTTTCTCAAAGCGGGCTTTCAATGCTCCAAGTAGCTCTTCCCGTTGTTTTGCTTTCATGTCTTTTGTGGGTTGCCTTTCTGCCCTGTTTCCGAAGTTGCGAAATCATAAAACACACGAAACAGATTGCCGTCCAGGTCTGCGACGGTGAACTCGTGCAACCCCACGGCTTCGACTCCGGCGCGGATTTCAAATTCGCCTAGCTGGCACTCCAGGCGCGATAAAGCTCATCAACTTGCTCTTTGCTTTCCAGAGTTTGGTAGCAACCAGCGCGACGACCATCAGCACAATCGCGCCCACGCGCTCAGGCCACGGCGCCCGGCTGAAAAACAGCCACCACACCACAATCGCCAACCCGCAAGCGAAGCCCGCCAAGCATGGCGTACAGCGCGGCCTCGGGAGGAGCGACGAGGGGCACGCCGAACATGACCAGGCACAGCAACACTGCGGCGGCCACGCCGGGCCACAGCGGCTTTTGAGAAGCCGGTAAGTCGGTTTGATTGATAGTCGTATCAGGTGATACGACCCTTCACGAACCGTAGCTGCGCTTTTTTGCTGGACGCTACTTGCTAAGCTCAGGCCACTTGCGGCAATGAACTGTAGCGCCGAATCGAAACCACAGTGCTGGAGGGGAATGGCATAACGCGGTTCAATACGGCGGTTCGGCTGGCCCTTCGTACCCGCACTGCCCCATGCGCGGCGAATTGCAAAGCGGCGACGGCTCGCCGTAATCATCGTGCGGATGCGTTTCGGCGTGTTCATCGCACAGCGCACCCCAAACTTCATCTTCGATCATGCATTCCTGGCAAAGCTGCGTGGCCGGCGCGCCGCAATCAATGCACGGGGTATCGGCCGTCACATTGCGCACCAGCAACGCGATGGGGTGTTTGGTCGTCGGCTGGCCTGCGCGCGTGCCAATAGCTTTGAGCTTCGTTTCGGTCTCGGTGCCGAAATCGTAGATGTGCGTGACTTCAACATCGGGCTTGAAGACCTGCTCGATGCGCCGCGTCTGGGCGATTTCTTCCCCGCCCCAGCCGCCGATGGAAAACTGGCTCATATGCCCGCAGCATTCCAGCCAGATTTCGCGCAGATAATGATCCAGGTCTTTGAGCGTCGCCGACCCGCGCACCTCCAAATCCAGCCAGAACTGTTTCAGGTAGGGATTCTCGGCGCGCAAGTGATAGAGCGTCTCACTCGCGCTTTTTTTCTTGGCGGCGGCAATGACGGCCTGACGTTTGGCGCAGGCGGTGAGGTGTTTGGCGACGGTGTTTTTCGCCAGTTCCTCGCCGCAGTATTCGCATTTGCCTTGCGGCATTTTTGCACGTGGCATGGTGTTGTCCTTTCAGATCAGAACGGAAGCATTGCTGCGTTAGCTAAGTTTTCTGAGCGCCTCGTAAACCTGCTCATCGGTTTCATCGCCAGGCCATTGGCCTGCCAGCGCATCTTCAAGAGTTTGGCCTTCCGGCAACGGACGCGGCGGACGACTTGCCTTAAAAATTCGCGCGCGCGGCTTCCGCCTCCTCCGGTGTGCGGTTGAGCAACTTGGCAAGCGCCTTTGTCAGTGCGTGCGGGTCTGTGTCGTCAGCGCCATTGTCAGCAGATGGCGGCGACTCGCGCAGTTTTTCTTCGAGCAATGACGCAGCCAAGTCCGGCAAAGGCCGCCCCGCACGAACGGCCATTTCGGCTAACAACTTTTCTGTGGTTGGTGAAACATTCACGATCATTTACGCCTCCTTCCAAGCGCTTACGTCCGCACCCACGGCTTCGGCCAATCATCGAACTGAGCCACCTCTTCGCCATTCACCAGTAACGTATAAAGGTTCTCTTCAGGAAAATCGTTAAGTCGAATTACGCATTTCTTACCGCCTAACTCTGCCATAAAAGGGTACTCAGGGTCGGCGCCTCTTACCCAAACAACTTCCTCTTCCAGCCAGGTTTGCGCTTTAACCATCTCTTGCGCTGTGACAGCCATAACGACTCCTTTACTTTCAGAAACCAAACTTCTTGTTCACCCCTTCGTTCGTCCGATACGAACCAGCGATGATCGCCTCATAGAGCGCGTCGCCCGCCAGCCCAGCCTCTTTGCCGCGTTCGACAAGGTACTCAAAAGCCGGGCCGTCAGGATTGCCATATTTTGCCACATCACGCGCCCGCAATAACTCGACTTCCACCACGTCAACCATCAATGCCCGTGCCGCGCTGCGCGCTTCGTGCCGGATGCGCCAAGCAGCTTCTGCCCGTTCCAGCGCAGTAAGCCTTTGCTGTATCCATTGCTCATTCAACGCCGGGATCGGGGACACGCGATTCAAATACCATTGGCGCACTTCCGCGTTGGTCATCGGTTTGCCACTCATTGTACCCCTGCCAGCACTTCCTGCTTCAACACCGCCAGCGGCTTCTTCGCCGCCCACCCCTCCGGCAAATCCCCGCAATCCTCGCGCAAGTACTGCCACTGATTCGGGCGAATGGTGGCCAGCAGTTCTTTGCGTGATTTGCTTTTGAAAGGTTTGCCGACGTAAATCTTGCCCAGCTTCGCCATCAAACCTTCCGGCAGCGCGCCGGCAAAATTGAACAGCGGCCAGGTGAAGTTCGGCCCGTTGAGCTTGCGCAGCTTCCAGGCCCACAGCCCCAGCGCGCCGGTGCGCCAGGCCAGCGGCCCCCACCAGCTATAAAGCCCGTGGCGCAGATTGAATTTCCAGCACTTCATCAGCAACTGCCATTGCAGCGCCGAGAGCTTCGTCGTTTCGGCCACGCCCATCTTGTCCTGCATGCGCGTGTCGTGCAGCGGCGTGAAAATCGAAGGCACCAGGAAGGCGAACAATCCGCGCCGTTCCATTTCGTAAACCAGGTCGAGCGTCGCCCTTACGTCATCGTCCGATTCTTCGGGCGCGCCGACGATCAGCGTCATCACGGGGAACCAGTTGTTTTGATTCAGTGTGCGCAGGCCTTCCAGAATCACGCTCGGCCATTCGTCAATCGGGAACGGGACGCCTTTGCTGGGCATGATCTTTTTGCCCATGCGGATGGAGCCGGTTTCCAACCCGATCAGCGGCGCGAGGATTTTCTTTTTCGGATGCGAACTGAGCGTGGGCAAATGCAGCGGGCTTTTATCCAGCAGCATCTCGGACAGCTTTTGAATCAGCACCGGGTCCACCACCGCCGGGGCCATCGTGCAATGACTGAGCACGTGCTGTTCGACGCCGGGGGTGTTGACGATGGAACCGTACAGGTCGAGCAGCGCCTCGCGGTTCGGGAAGTAAAAGGGCGTCTCGGTGTGCACCTGGCCCCAGATGAACATGTCTTCGGTGGCGAGGCTGATCTGCTTGTTGCCGCCCGCGATGTTGGCGTGGACGGCGGACATGATGTTGTCCTTGGGCATGTCAATCTGCGGGTTCAGATCGGGCACGCAGAATTGGCAGCGGCGGCCACAGCCAGTCGTCATCTCGACCACGCCGAAGGTCGTGCGTTTTTGCGGCACGAGGAAGGCGCTGCGATCTTTGGGATGGGCGACGTCAACTTCGCGCGGCAGCGGTTCGCCCGCGATGGCCTGGTGAAACAGCGCCATGGTGTCTTCCGATTCGGCGCGCCCCTCGACCACGCAATCCACGCCGAGTTCGTCGTAGGTGTCAGTCTGCTTGATCTGCCAGCCGCCGGAGCCGCCGACGATGACTTTGTAGTTGGCGCGGTGCGGATTGTCTTTGATCTGCGCAAACATCAGCCGCGCGTAATGCGAATTGATCGGCATCTTCGACGTGCCGAAGATCGAAGTGTAAACGCCCGCCGCAAAGGTCACGCCCAGCGGGTTGTGCGTCGAGACGGCCACCACGCGCGTGTTCGGGCCGATGAAGTTGTCCAGATCGGCGGGATAGCAGCAGGCGATGTCTTCCGGCGCGAAATCGCGCAGCAGCGAGGCTTCGACCAGCCGCGTGCCGGCGGGCATGTAGCGCGCCGAGCCATCGTCGTTGTATTCGACATCGCGCCAGTTCGGATACTTGCTGTTCATCACGCCTTCCATCCAAATCGGCATCGAGGCCATGCCCATCTGAATGAAATAGCCGGCGTGGTCAATCGCCTCGGTCAACGGCGCGGTCAGCACGATCTTGTAGCCGCCTTCTTTCACCGGCAGCGGATGATGGCCGTTGCCGTTGCCATTGCCGTTGCCATTGTTGCTTGCGGGGATGCTCATAAATTCATTGCTCCTGATGTTATGGGTATTCAGTTCGATGGTTGACTGGCTGCCTGCCGGGCAGCTTCGATGCGCGCCGTTTCGCGGACGACGATTTCCTCGCGCGCCTGGCGCATCTCGGCCAGCAATTCTTCGCGCTCGTGTTTGCGCTGGTCGGCGCGCCGGGTCTGGTCGTTGAGATGGCGCTGCCCTTTGATGTCGGAATTTTGCAGGCTGTCAGCCCAACCGCGCAATTGGCGCGTGATGTTTTCGGCGCGTCCGCGTATGTCGAAAACCTCAGCCTTGAGACTGACAAACGCTGGCAGCCGTTCCAACAGATGCGTCATCGAACGCACCTCGCCCGCCGAACCGCGTGAGATATAAATAAAGTTGAGCAACTCGTTCGTCGTGCCGCGCTCAAAGCCCTCCGCAACGTTGTTGGAGACCGACACGGCGGCGCGTTCCATCTGGTTTTTCATGTCGTAAAACCCCTTGAATTCGGGGCGCGCAGTCAAGGCGAAGACGCGCACAGCCAGTTCGATGGCGGCTTTCCAAACGGGCAGGTCTTCAAAGCGCGCGTAAGTCATGAGGGGACTCCTTTCTGCTGAGCAGAGGTTGAAGTAAGGCAATTTCAAATTTGAGATTTGAAATTGCCGCGACAAGAAACGTAAGCAAGCACAAAACTCGTCTCTGAGCTTGGCGATTGCCGCGACAAGCAAGCAATCTCAAATCTCAAATTTGAAATTGCCGCTACACAACGCAACTACAAAAGAAGACAGGAAGAAAAACCAAACCAGACAAATCATTCAATCAGCGGCGCGGCTCCAGCAACGTTAAGACCGCCGCTTTCACCTGCGCCCACGCCGCCGCCTGCGGATCAACCAATTCAAAATGCCCGGCCTTCTCGATCAACAACAAGCGCGCGTCATCGCCCTTCTGTTTGGCCCGTTCGACATATTCCGTCGCCATCGCCGCCGGGATGATGCGGTCACTGTCGCCTTGCACAATGACTTGCCGCACGCGCAAGGGCAAGCGCGCCAGCGGCGAGGCCAGGTCATACGCGCTGGCCTGCTCCTGTGCCGAACCATGCATCAGCCGGCCCACCTCGACATCGCAGGCCGTGCCCGTGCGGCGCAGATCGGTGATGCCCGCCAGCGCAACGACTCCGCGCAAGGGCAGCGGGTCGCTCGTCTTTGAACGTTGCCGCGCGCCCGTCAACAACGCCAGATGCCCGCCCGCCGAATGGCCGATGGCTACGACGCGCCGCAGATCGAGCGGATAGCTTTTCGCCAGCGCGCGCAGATGATCCACGCCGCGCGCCACGTCTTCAAAAGTGCCCGGCCAGGCGCCGCCCGCATCGCCCACACGCCGGTATTCCAGGTTCCAGGTCGCCACGCCCGTCTGCGCCAAGTCGGCGCTCAGGTGGCCCATGTAGCCCAGCCCGTATTCCGCCAGCCAGCAACCGCCGTGCATCACCACCGCGATGGGATAGTGCTTTTTGAACTTGCCGTCTTTGGGCAAACGCAGTTCGCCGAATTGCAGCGGGTCGCTGCCATACGCAATCTTTTGATCGTAGGGCGGCGGCGTTTCGCTCAGGATCGCGCGCGCGTTGCGTGGCTGCGGGGCAACAGGCTGTTGGCAGACAGCGCCGAACGCGGTGAGCGCGCACAGCACGAGCGTGACGGGGAGCAGTGATTTCAGGTTTGGCTCAAACATGGTTTTGGTTTAGGCGCGCGATTCTTTAGCACGGCGCGAATCAATTCGGCAAGAATGGCGCGGCAGTATTACTGCTTCTTCTTTTTCTTCTTCTTGCCCGTCTCAACCGGTTCGACCACGACGGGCTTTGGCACGGCGCGCGGAACAACGGCACGCTTTGGCACGGCGCGCGGGACGACGGCGCGCTTGGCGGGCTGTTTGCCAGCATCAGCCGCAGCCACGAGTTTGGCCGGCGGCGCTGCCGTTGCTGGTATAGGCGGCGCGAGAGCAGCCGCATTCACCGCCACCGCCAAGCCCATCGCTTTGCCGATGTCCGACCAGCGGTAAACAACCAACCGGTAATTGCATTGATCGGCGATGGCGATGTAAGTCTCGCCGCTGGCCGCGTCGCGGTAACTGGCAATCGAATCGGGCGAACAGAAATAGCCGGGCGGATTGGCCTGCCCTGGCAGGACCGAGCCGAGCTTGACCTGTTTCTGCAATTCCAGATTGGTCTTGTCCTCAAAATCCACCTGCGGCGCGTGGCCGAAAAAGCCCTGATAGCCGTTGGGCCGCTGCGGTTGCGGCGTGCCGTAACCAACCAAATCCGTGTTGAACGCATTGGCGCGCGTCAGATCGAACACCTGAATGTGGCCCGCGCTCTCATCCACGGCCAGCAAATGATTTTGCGCCAGACTCAAGCCTTCGACCGAACCGAAGAAGACGTGTTTGCCCGCCGGTTTTTCCGCCGCATCCGCGCTCGCGCCGACAAAGCGGTGCTTGTACGCGCCCGTCTCCCAATCAAAGACATCAATCACCGCGTCCTTTTCGCTGGCGATGAACAGATTGCCCGCCGCCTCGTCAATCGCGATGCCTTCGCAACCGTGCAAATAGGTGTCGCCATCGGCGCGCTTCTGTTCAAAGGTGAACGTCTTGTCCGGCTTGTTGTCGGGCGTGAAGCGGTGCACGTCGTTGCGATGCGCGTCCACCACGTAAATGCGCCCGCGCGAATCAATGGCGATGCCGCCCAGTTTCTTGAAGCCCTGTTCGCCAAAGCGCGTGCCTTTGAATTGGTAATCATACGGGCCGAGCGGTTTGCCCTTGTCATCCAACTCGCCCGGCAGCGGCGGCACAAAAACATAAGCCAGGTTGAGCGATTGATCGGTGATGTAAACCGTGCCGCTGGGCGCGACGGCGATGTCTACGATCTCGCCGCCAAACACGCCGTGACCGAATTCGCCCAGATGCGCGCCGCTTTTGACATCCCACACCTGCACGCGGCGATTCTTGGCGTCGGTGGCGTAAAGCAAGCCGGTCGGGCTGAAACCCACGCCGTCCGGCTTGTCGAAATCCGAAGCCGCCTTGCCGGGATGGCCACTGCCCAACGCCAGATAAGGCGCGACATCTATGCGCCAAATGGTGCGCTGCGCATCCTGCTCCGCTTCGGCAGTGTCGGCGCCGCTCAAATGCGGATGACCGTACTTGCCGCCGCCAACGTCGGGCGTCGCGGCAACCGGCGCAGCAACTGGGGCGCTCGCAGTTTTGTCGTCGCTCGTTTCCGGCGCGCTGTAGTTGCGGTAAAGCAGCCAGCCCGCAACCAGCGTCAGCGCGGCCAGCACCGCGCCGCCGCCCAACAGCCACGGCAATTTACTCGCGCGTGGCGCGGGCGCGGTTTGAACTGGCGCGGCTTGAACTGGCGCGGGTCTGGCAGCGGGCGCAGGCGCGGCTTGCGGATGTGACAAATGCGCCAGCGGATGCGCGGGCGGGAAGTGCGGTTGCGGTGGCGCAATGTTCGGCGGCGGCACGACCCTTGGTGGCGGCGCGCCGCTCGGTGGCGGAGCAACACCGAGCGGCACCGTCGCGGCGGGCGCGGCGTCATAGCGGAGCGGCTCGGTTTCGGGATAGTAATTGAATTGCAACTCCGGCCCGCCATTGCCGCACTGCAACACATCGCCGGCCCTGAGCGCCACCGTGCCTGTGACGCGATGGCCGTTGACAAAGGTGCCGTTGCGGCTGTTCAGATCGGTGACGAAAATTTGCGGCGGGTTGGCGGCGCTGCGCGTCAGCTTCAGATGCTGGCGGCCCACCATCGCGTCCGTCTCGGCGAAACTGACCAGATTGGACGCCGGGTCGCGCCCGATGGTGACTTCGTTGTATTGACTGAGCGGAAACTCCTCGACCTGCCCGGTCTTTGACCCGCTCAGATGTTTGAGCACGATGCGCTCCATATTGACCTCCTCGGAAAAGGCGGGACGATTTGCCAAATCGTCCCACCGCCTATTTGCCGAACAACGCTTTCAGCTTCGCGCCCGCGCGCGACGAAAAAAGCGCGCCCATCACCCGCGTCAACACGCGCTCGGTTTGCGCCGTATACGGATACCAGGTCGGCTCGCGCTTCATGCTCAGAAAGCTGAAACGGTCGCTGATGATGACCTGTTCGTTGCAAAAGCGCCGGATGCCGGGCGCGCCGTGGCGTTTGCCGATGCCGCTTTCTTTCAAGCCGCCTGACGGCGCGTCGCTGACGCCGAAGCCTACGATCACGTCGTTGACGGTCGTGATGCCCGCCTCGACCTGCGCGGCCAGGCGTTCGCCTTTGCGCTGATCGCCCGTGAACACGCTGGCGTTCAATCCATAGCGCGAATCATTCGCCAGCCGCAACGCCTCATCGGCATCTTTGACAGGCATAATCGGCAGCACGGGGCCAAAGGTTTCTTCGGTCATGACCTTCATCGAATGATCCACGCCGGCCAACACAGTCGGCTCGAAAAACCTCCCCGGCAAATTCGGATTGCGCTGGCCGCCGGTCAGGATTTGCGCGCCGCGCGCCCGGGCATCGGCAATGTGCTCCTCGACCGTCTCCATCTGTTTCGGAAACGTCATCGCGCCCACATCCACGCGCTTCTCGGTCGCGGCTTCGCTGCCGTCCACGCCCTGCCGCAACGCGCGCGTCTTCTCGACCACGCGGCGCGTGAACTCTTCGGCAATTGGCGCTTCGACGTAAACGCGCTCGACCGAAATGCAGACCTGGCCCGAATTGGTGAATGCGCCCCAGACCGCCGCGTTGGCCGCGCGTTCCAGGTCGGCGTCGCGCAACACGATCATCGGGTCTTTGCCGCCCAGTTCCAGGCTGACCGGACACAGCCGCCGCGCCGCGCGCTCGGCAATCAGTTTGCCGGTACGCACACTGCCGGTGAAGGCGATCATATCGGCCTCATCAACGAGCGCGCCGCCGGCATCGCCGTAGCCATTCACAACCTGCAAAATCTCGGTCGGCACGCCCGCCGCTTTGAATGCCTCGTGCAACACTTCAGCCCCGCGCACGGCGATCAACGGCGTCCATTCCGAAGGCTTGATGACCACGGCATTGCCCGCAATCAGCGCGGGAATCGCTTCGCCGATGGTCAGGATCAGCGGGAAGTTCCACGGCGTCACCATGCCGATCACACCGCGCGGCTGGTAATGCACGGTGACTTTTTTCGTCTTCAGCAAATGCGGCGTGATGTGCGACGGCGCGAGAAAGCGCCGGGCCTGCTTGGCGTAAAACGTGATCACGTCGCAAACGTAGGTGACCTCGACCAAGGCTTCCAACCGCGGTTTGCCGTTTTCGGCGCAGAGCAATTCGATCAACTCTTCCTTGCGCGCCAGCAAATAATCGCGCGCTGAAAGCAGCACGTCGCCGCGCTGTTTCAGGTCGAGCTTGCGCCAGACTTGGAACGCGGCGCGCGCGCGGGCCACGGCGGCGCGCACTTCGGCAGGCGAATTGACCGGCACCTCGCCGACCTTTTGCAGCGTCGCGGGACTGTGAATCTCGATGACTTCACGTTTAATTTCCATTGCTGCTGTTGCCATCTCACACCTCCTGGTAGCTCTTGGGTTGCTTGTTCGTCATTTACGTTTGCGTGTTTCCGCTTTCTTCACAATTGTTAGCGGTTTCGGAATGCTACCCGTATCCAAATCAACCGGCGCAGGATAGCCCTTGCCAGCCAGCGCGGCAATCTCGATCACGACCTCTTTTTTGCCTTTGAACTGGCGCGTCAACTGCTGGCGCTTGATCCGTTCTTTGCGCTGTTCGGCTTTCTGCGCGGCAGTCAACGGCGTGTCAGTCGCTTGGCCAGGCGCGCGCGCCAGGGCCGCCAGCGTTTCATCAACTTGGCTGCGCTCAGCTTCGCTCAAATCGGCAAGCGTTACACCATAAGCTCCAAGCACGACTTCCAGGTTCTCAGCGATATTCGTGTCGCGATCGTAGACATCCCGATAGATATGCAGCTTGCCGTCTTCGACCGTGATCGTGTCGTAGCGCAATTCGACTGGAATCGTTTGCTTCAATTTTACGGTTTTGGTTTCGGTGCGCTTCCGAGCGCGCTCGGCAATCTGTTCATCGGTAATTTCGACGCCGCCGATGCGGCCCAGCCACTTGGCAAAATCCTGCACCTGCCGGTCGGTCAACCCGACGCAGCCGTGCGAGCCGAAGGTGCCGATCTTGGCTAAAGTTTTGCCGCCATGGATCAGCGAGGGCATGCCAATCGGAATTTTAATCGGGCCGAGCGGATTCAGTTTGTCGCCCGCCGCCACCATCTGCCCGACCTTGACCGATTTTGAGGATTCCACCCACGGCTCGTCGGGTGGCGTCCAGGTCGGATTGAAAATGATCGAACCCGCCTTGCGTAGGCCGGTCGGCAGCGGAAATTCCGGATAACCGATGGTCGTCTTGTACGACTTCACGAGCTGCCCGTCCTGGAAAATGTCCATGCGATAAGCAGGCGCGTTGACCACGATGCGGGTGTCGAGTGGGACAAACACCGGCGGCGCGGCATTGTTCGCGCGGGCCGCCGGACTAGGCGAAGCCACTGAACTGGGCGGGCTGGGCGGCGTGGCGCTCGCTTCGGGGGAAGGAAGCGGCGTTTCAGTCGCCGTCGCCAAAGGGAGCGGTGTGATCGAAGCCAACGGCAGCGGCTCTTCGGCCAGCGCGACCTCGTTTTCCAGCGCGCCGAGTTGCTGCCAGCGGATCAGTGCGAAACTGGCGAACTGCGTGGCCTTGTCGTTGCCCAAAATCGCGCTAATGCGTTCGGCCGCGCGTTCGCCCGCGGCGGTGGTTGTGCTGGCAGGCGCGGCTTCGTTCAGGCCGGCCGTCTCTTGGCGCGCGGCCTGTCGCAATTGCGTGACCTGTTCGTCGGTCAATTGCAACTGGCTTTTCAAGACAGCGGCAAACTGCCGATCAACGAAAAACAGCGCATCCAGCAGCGGCAGCGTGATGGGCAATTCTTTCAGTTTCAGCAACGGCGTCGGCGTCGGCAGCGGCGGCGTCGGCAGTGGCGTGGGAGCGGGTTGCGTCAACGTCAGCTTCGACAGTGCTCCCCGCCAGCCAAACAGCCCGGCGAAGTAAGCGCCCGCAACGAGCGACAGAATTACGAGCAAGAGCAGTAGGAGTTTTTTCAAGGCTTGTCCTTCAACGTGTTTCTTTCAACAACGGATAAGGGTTGAGGTTGGCCCCAGCCCAAAAATGTTTGGGATCATTGATGAGCCAGACCCCGAAATGCAGATGGAAATTCCCCGCCCCCGCATTGCCGGTGTCGCCCACATACGCAATGGTTTCGCCCTGACGGACGCTGCGCCCTTCGGCTACGCCAGCGGCGTAACGTTGCAGATGGGCGTAATAAAAGACCACGCGCTGATCGCTGCTCAGTTGGTAGAGCGTGATCCCGCCGCGCTCGCTGTTAAAAAACCTGACGAGTTGGCCGTCGGCAGCCGCCAAGACCGGCGTGCCCTGCGGAGCCATGATGTCAATCGCGTTATGCACGCGGCCCTCCGTGCGCGCCTCGGTAAAGGTATCGCGCAACTGGGCGGGCTGGATGTTGGCGACCGGAATGATCAGTTGCAGGCCCGGCGGCAATTGGGTCGAAGCGGCTTCTGGCACCGGGGTGAGCGCAGGTTGCGGGGTGAGCGCAGGTTGCGGCGTCGCCCTGAGGTACGGCGTAACGCTTGCTGCCGCAGGGCTGGGCGTGACTGGCAGCGGCTCGGACGGAGCGGAACTACGTAGCCACTGCTGCCAAGCCAGCGCCAAAACGACTAGCGCCAGGCCACAACCAGACAATAATCGCCGGAGCCAGTTGCTTTTGCGTTTGTCGGCCAAGCTTTCCGTCTCCGATTACAACGTTTTCGGGTTGCGTGTACAGCAACCTTTCCCGGTTGCTGTAAAGGTTGCTGCTTGAACGCGCGCAAGTACGCCAGCAAGCGGCCTGCGACTAACAGCAAGCTGGAAAGCTTGCTGTACATTGAAATTGAAACCGCGCTACGCTTTCGCCACGATGTTGAAATTGATCACCACATCATCTTTCACCTTCACCGCTCCGCCCGCCGTCGAATACGGCTTGATGCCGAACAGCGTCTGTTTGAGCGTGTACTTGCCAACCGCCTTCAGCAACTGCGGCGTGATCGTCGCGCTCACCGGCACTGCAATTCGCTTGGTCACGCCGTGCAAGCTCAGATCGCCGCTGACCGTGAAGCTGTAAGCATGCTCGCCCGCCGGTTTCACGTCGCGGACCGAAATGGATTTGAAAGCGATCTGCGGGTGCTTGGCCGATTCGAGCACCTCGTTGTGCATCGAATTGAAAATCTTCGCGCGGTCGTCTTCGCTGACCTTTTTGTCCAGCACAACCAGCGATTTGGCTTCGATGTCGAGCGTCAGCGCGCCGCCGCTCGCGCCTGCGTCCGGCACCGTGACATTGCCGCTGAACGACCGCACGCCGATTTCGTGGTTGTGCGCCAGCGCGCTGAACAGCCCAGCCTTGGCGACGTAAACCCAGAGGCTGCTCTCGGCGGCGATAATTTTGTAGGTGCGCCCGCGTTGCGCGCCCGTGCTCACAGGCAAGAGCAAAATACTCAAAAAGGCAGCCAGCAAGGTTTTCATTTCTTCGTGCCTCCGTCCGGGTTCAGCTTGGCGACGATGGAAAAGCTAATCTTCAGTTCGTCGCCGATTTTGATCAGCCCCAGATTGCCTTCATACGGTTGAATGCCGTAATCGCTCTGTTTCAAACTGGCCGCGCCGGTCGCGCGCAATTGATCGTGGGCGAGCGTGACCGTCACAGGCAGCGCGACGCGTTTGGTGACGCCGTGCAAGGCCAGTTCGCCGTTCAAAATGAAGTTGCGGGTGTCACCGTTCTTTTTCAGCCCGCTGACGCTGACCGATTTGAATTTGATCGTCGGGTAACGCTCGCTTTCGAGCACTTTGTTTTGCAGTACATCCTGAAAGCCGCGCCGCTCGAATTCGCTCATCAGCTTGTCGGCGTTGGTGAACGATTTGGCCTCGGCTTCGAGGGCGACGGCGGTCAGCTTTTCGTCGCGCGGCAGCGTGATGTTGCAACTGAAGTTTTTGACCACGACCAGATGCGTGGGATAACGCTTGCTGAGCATGCCTTCCTGCACCAGCGTGAGCGTGAGCTGGCTTTGCGCCAAGTCCAGCGTGTATGAGCGCGCCGCTTTGGTATCAGCGAATGAGAATGCAGCCAGCGCCAACAGCAGGATCAGATTGAACGAACATTTGTTCATCACGAACGCGCCTCCACGTTAGCCGCGATACCCGGCCTGTTCCAGCGGCTCGACGATGACCGCCGTGCCGTAAGCCAGCACTTCGGTCACGCCGGCCATAACTTCAGTCGCATCGTAACGCGCGCCGATGATCCCATTCGCGCCGAGTTCGGAGGCGTGCTGGATCAGGATTTCAAAGGCTTCGACGCGCGTCTGTTCGCAGAGCTTGGTCAGAATGGTGATGTTGCCGCCGACCAGCGTTTGCAGGCCCGCGCCGATGGTGCCGAAAATCGAACGCGAACGCACCGTGATGCCGCGCACCACGCCCAGCGTGCGCACGATCCGAAAGCCCGGCAATTCCATGCCGGTCGTGACCATGTGGTGCGCGACCGAATAACGCGGCCCCGTGACTTGATACGGGACGGACTGGCTCATGCTGTTTTCCATTGTTACTCCTGGTCTGGCCTGGGTACGCATCGCTTCCAGCGTGCGGGCGTGGCGTCGGACGTATGAATGCCGGAGGGTCTTCTTCGGCCTCATTCCGTCTGCCGCCACGCCGCACGCAAGGATGCGTGCGCACTCAGGTTTACTCAAACAACCCCGCTTGCCCGCCGGTTTCCGCCGCATATTCGGGCGGTGTCCACAGGTACGCGTCCAGTTTGCAGCGGCCTTTGTCATTGAAGACGACGCCTTCGGCTTCCAACAACCGCTGTTGCAAATCGGGCGGCGTGGTCAGCCCCGCCGTCGAACACACGCCTTGCGAATTGATGACGCGGTGCCACGGGATGTGGCGTTCGTCCTTGGGCGTCGCATACATGATGTTGCCGACCGCGCGCGCGTCGTAGCCCACGCCCAGCACGCGCGCGACCAGCCCGTAGGTCATCACCCGTCCGCGCGGAATGCGCAAGACAAGCTCGTAGGCGCGTTCGCGGAAGCTGGGTTCGTCCTGGGGCCTGGCCTTGATGATGTTTTTGACGATCTTGCCCATCGTTTTTTGAAGCTGATGCGGTACGGGGGCAGTAGTGATATGGCGACTCCGAGGTATGCGCATTCGGAGTCACCAAGTCGTTATCGCTCCTTGTACCGTACCGCGCTAGCTATACAAAGCCGGCAATTCGCAGCCCAGCATGCGCAGGTAAACATAAAGCTGGCCGCGATGATGCACTTCGTGCTCGTGCAGCATGGTCAGGATGACACGGCGCTTCATCGGATGTTCCGGGCCGAAAGGCGTCACGGTTTCTTCCAACTGTTCGGGCGTGAGCGTGACGATGCGTTCGACCGCCGCCGCGTGCGTCTGGTCAAAGGCGGCTACCAACTCCGCCGTAGCCTTGAGCGGCGCGGGTCGTTCGGCGCGTTCGCCCCCCAGCACCCCCGCGACAAAGCCCACCTCCGACAGCCAGAGGTGATTCAGCAATTCGCCCAGCGTCATCGATGTCTCAGCGGGCCGCCAGTCATATTGATCGTCCGGGGCCAGCGCCATTATGCGCGTCGTCTGTTTATGAATGCGCCGCCAATTGCGGATGTATGAATCCAGGTATTCTGCCATTGGGTTCCTTTCGTTATTTGTCAATGCAATGCGCGCAACACCACACGTGCCGGGCCACCATCGCCGTCTTTGATCTTCAACGGCAAGCAAAGCAATTCGTAATCGCCCGCCGGAATTTCGGTCAAATCGAGCCCTTCGACAATCACGACGTTCGCGCCCAGCAGTGTCCAATGCACGGTGGGCTGCTCGAAATTGAATTTTTCGATGGAGAGATAATCAATGCCCACCAGCCGCACGCCGCCCGCAACCAGCAATTCGGCGGCGTCCGTTTCCAGGTAAACGAAGCTGGTTTGAAACTCCATCGTCGTGTGCCAGAAGCGCGAGTTTTTGGTTTTGAAGAGCACGCGCGTCGCACCCGCCAAATCGAATTGCCGCAACACGGCGGCGTCAATCACGTCCACCGCGCCCACGTCAACCACGCGCGCGGGGCCGATGAACACATCAAGCGGCACCTGATCGAGCGGCTGGCCGTCGCGCATGAAGTGGTACGGCGGATCAACGTGCGTGCCGCTGTGCGTGCTAAAACTCAGGTGCGAGACGCGGGCGATGTCGCCCTGCTCCAGCGACAGCACGCGCGTGACTTGCACCGGCGGGTCGCCGGGATAGACGGGCAGGTCATTCGAGATGGCTTGGCCGTTAGCGCTTGCGCGAACCAGCAGCTATTCGAGCTGCAACCGCTTTATCCTTTTGTTACCGGCCTCGTTCCCAGACATGCACAAAGGCACGCCATTTGACGCGCATTGGTTGCCGTTCGTCAGACATGGTATCGACAAACTCGGCCAGGCGCTGCGATTTGGCGGCAATATAGAAG
>JANOWX010000475.1:0-2743 GCA_031418175.1 Acidobacteriota bacterium
AGCTGGCTGTTCATTTGATAGGTTGCATATTCGACCAGCAGTTCGTCTTTGTTGCGGCTGAGGATGATGCCAATGGGCGGGTTATCGCCCTCGACATTTTCTTCAGCGGCGAAATAACCCAGATACAAATTCATCTGGCCGATGTCGTGGTGCTGCACGTCATCCAGCCTCAAATCAATCAGCGCAAAGCAACGCAAAATCCGGTGATAAAACACCAAGTCAACGCGGTAATGCGTGTTGTTGATCGTGATGCGGTATTGCCTGCCGACAAAGGTGAAGCCCTTGCCGAGTTCCAAGAGGAAAGATTGCAGATGATCGCACAGCAGCGTTTCGAGTTGTTTTTCTGAAGTGAGATGCGCTTCGGGGATTTTCAAAAACTCGAAAACGTAAGGCTCGCGCAATACGTCGTCAGGTTGTTCGATGATTTGACCTTGCGCCGCCAGTTGCAAAATCGCTCCTTTGTCTTTCCCTGCTGCGAGGCGCAGAAAAAGCGCGGAGGATTTCTGTCGTTGTAGCTCACGCACGCTCCAACGTTCGGCAATGGTTTGTTGCATGTAAAAGCTGCGCTCGAGCGGGTCAGCGAGCTTGAGCAATTCCACGATGTGCGACCAACTCAATTGGTGCGACAGTGTCGCACCAATTGGAAACGCCAGATAAAACTGCCGAAACCGAATCAGGTTGCTGCGGCTAAAGCCTCTGCCGTGGCGCAGCGTCAAATCACGGCTCAGGTTGGCAAGCAAGGCTTTACCGTACTCCGCTTTGGCTTTGCCGCCTTGTTCGTATTCCACGATGTCGTGCCCGATCTGCCAGTAAGTTTCCGTGATGTGCGTATTGACGGACTGCCAGGCCAGGCGGCGGCCTTCGGTGTAAATCTGCGAGATGCGGGCAAGTAGTTCCTGATACTCGTTGTCTTTGCTCAATTCCATAAAATCTCATCAGTAGCCGCAACGCCGTTGGGCTGAAGCGCGGACGCCGGCTTTGTCCTCTTCAGGGATTTTGCTGCTCATGGTTCCAGAGGCGGGATCAGCTTTCTTTCGACGGCTTCGGCCAGCGCTTGCGACTGTCTGAGCAGGTTGATTTCGTAAATGCGCATCAGCGCCGCCAGTTCCGCACCAGCGCGGTCGTTCAGTTCTCCGGCTTGTTGCTGATCGAGCAATTCGCTCAAGCGGCGATCCGCTTTCGGCTCCATCCGCAATTTCGTCAACGCCAGCACTTCACGATCAGACAGCTTGGCAATGCCGTTGAGTTGATTGATGGCCTCCGACGACGGCAGCGCAGTGGTAAGCGTTGCGGTAATCACCTCAGTGAGATCGCGTCTGGCATAAGCCGCGAATTGCGCCGCGCGCCGGTATGTGTCTTCCGGTAAATTGAGTATGACCTGTGTATTCATGATGCGAGCGATTGTATTCCCCTCGGTGCGATGTCTCAATGCCGTGCGATGGCAGCGTGCACTTTGAGGATGTGCTGCCATGTTTTCCGCACCCATGTTTTCCGCACGGCACTGGGCGGGCCGCAAGGTCTTCGCGGGGAAGCTGCTGGAAGAGTGCGGACTTGTTGAGCAACTCAAGCCGCCGCCATGCCCTGATTCACTGCAGCATCACTTCAAACATATAAAGCGTGGATGTCTGATCTTCAGGCAGGAAGTAAGCGCGCAACCCGCGCTCCGTCGGTTCGATCCAGAACGGGTTTTGCGTCATCGGCAATCCGGCCTCCGTCCAGTGCTCGAACGGGATTTGATGAATCGGTTGATGAGAGGCCAGGTCTACCAACTCCAATCCACCCAGGCTGAAACGCGCGCCAGTTTTACCTTGCTGATAGTTGCTCAGTCCCGCGCACAACATTTCACTCCGCCCCAGCGACTTGCAGTCCTGATAATCAATGTAAAACGCGGGATTGGCTTGCCGCAGCTTGGCAGGCGGCGTGCCGGCATTGGTCACGCGGCCACGCCGGTCGAGCGTCCAGCGATAGAAAGAGCGCGAACCCCAACTGACGCCGTGCAGCGTGTGGCTGGCGCTGTCGTGCACGAGGCCGCCGAGGTGGTCGGGGTAGCGGAAGACTGCGGCGGCTTTCAGCGTGGCGGGGTCAACCCGGTAGATGATGGAGCGGCTGTTGGGGCGGTATTCAGCCACCGGTACCCAAATAAAGCTCCCGTCGAAATCAATGCCACCGGGATGATAGAGCGTGCCTTCGCCTAGCGGCAGGTCGGCGATGAGCTTGCCTTTGTTGTCGAATTTGAAGAGGTGGCCGACGCCTGCGCCGGTGTCGCGGTCAAATCCATTTTGCAGTTGGGCGAAGCGTTTGGTTGGTTGAGTGACTTCGACGGACGAGACGAAAAATACGTCGCCGATTTTGACCAGCCCTTGCGGATGGTGCGTGTTGAAATTGAGCGGCAGCGCAGACACCAATTGCCATTGCGCGGCGCGCGTTAGTTGCTTGAACCGCGCGCTGACCACACGTTCCGGCGCTTGCCTGCCGGTCACGGTGAAGAGGGAGATGGAGCAGAGTGTGAGCGCTACGCACAACAACAACCGTTGCAATAGTGGGTTCATAACATTTGTGCTGCGGTTGGTAAAAAAGGGTAGCCGGGCAAATTGTCCGGCTACCCTTTCGTTTTTCAGCCAGGACTTACGCTGAAGCACAAACAAACGTGGCGCAAGTGCATGGAGTTCAGGCGTCAGCCTGTGTGGGGGTTCTCCAAGACAGGCTGAAGCCTGAAATACAATCGCGTTTGGGTTAGTACTAT
>JANOWX010000476.1:0-2149 GCA_031418175.1 Acidobacteriota bacterium
AAAAGGCTTCCGTGATGGTTTGCGGCGCGGGCAGGAAGATGCGGAAACGCGGCGCATCCCCGACCCGAACAATTCCAGCCACTATCGCAAAGGCAACGAAGCCTACCGCGATGGCTTCCGCGATGGTTACCGGCAAGGCTACCGGCAAGGCTACCGGCAAAATGATCGTAACGATCGTGGCCGCCGCCGCTACTAAGCCTGCGTAATCACGACAACATTCAAGGCCGCCCACGGGTTCCAAACCGGTGGGCGGCCTTCGTTCTATCCAAGGGTTTTGACAAGGCTCGCATCAGCCCATGCTTTTATGAACGCAGCATCGCGCTTTGCCAACCCGCGGCTTTCTATCCTCTTGATTGCTCCGCCGATTGACTTTTCAGCCAACTAAAGCGAGAAGAGAGCCAACATCCATACTTCAATTGGCGGGGAGCTTCTGCATGAAAAATCTGCTCGTGTTCACGCTGGCGTTTTTGCTTCTGTGTTTTACGCAAGGCAGCCAGAGCCAAGCACCAACTCTAACCGACCTGCGCGCGGCCAACGACGCCTGGCAAGACGGCCAATACGCCGTGGCCTTGCGCGGTTACCTGCGCTTGCTCAACAGCGCGGCGGGCGAACAATTTCTCGAACCGCTTGCGCTGCAAACAGGCGAACTGTTTCAAACCACCGAACTCACCAACGACGGGCGTAACCCGAAGCTCAGCCCCGATGGCAGCTTCATTGCATACGAAACCGGCCCGGTCAAGGCGACGGTGACGCGCCTCGTCGCGGTTGCGAATCCTGCCGCCACGCTAGCCGCATTGCCCGGCATCGGCGCGGCCCTGGCGCCGACGGGCCGCAAGGTTGTTTACCTGAAATTGCCCGCCAGCGACGAACTCAACAAAGCGCAAGCCGCGCTCGACAGCGCGCAAGGCATCGTGCGGTTCAGCGCACAGCAAACGCTCACGCGGTTGCAGGCGAAGCTGGCGCAATTGGTCGTCCGCGATCTGACGACGCAGCAAGAGATTGAATTGCCGACGGCGGGCTTGCTCAAGACTGCGCCAGTTTTCGCCGCCGATGGTGCGACCGTTTATTTCGTTGGCGCGCCCGAAGCGCAAACGACGCGCAACGACATTTACGCCATCGCGCCCGGCGCGGCGCAACCCGCTGTCATCACCGATGCTGATGGATTTAAAACCGCGCCCGTCGTTGATCAACACGGCAAGGTGTTGCTGGTCGCGTTGCCGGGTGCGAATCCTTTCGCCGCGCCACGCCCGGCGCCCGCCAACACTGAAGCGCGTCCCAACGCGGGGAATGAAGCGCCGCCAAACACACCGCCCGCTGATGCGGGACAAGGCGGCCAAGGTGGCGGGCAAGGCCGGGGTGGCGGCGGCGGCGCGACGCGCTTCGGCATCGTTGATCTTGCGACGCGCAAAGTGACGGCGGTGAATGGCACGGCGTTCACGCTTGCAAACGACGGTTCGGCGGTCGCATACCTCGCGCGCAACGGACAAGAGAACAGCCTCAATGTCATCGCTACGAATGGCGGCGAACCGGTCAGCGTGCTGAAAACGACAGACCGGCTGGACGCGCCCGCCTTCGCCCCGGCTGGACAGCGGCTGGCCTATCAGCGCATGACCCGCGACGATTGGGAGGTCTATCTGATTCAGCGCGACGGCAAGAACGAGACGCGGCTGACACGCGAGATTCAGCACGACCTGTTGCCGCGCTTTCTCGGCCCTGATCGCTTGCTGTCCGTGATCGGCGAGCCGCGTCATCGCCGCTCGTATCTGTACGACCTGAAAACCAACCAGCGCCTGCGCCTCTTTCACAACAACACCGTGCGCACGATTGCGCCGGAATACAGTTGGGCCGTTTCGCCCGATGGCACGAAGCTGTTGATTCAGGCCGACCGCGATGGCGACACCGTGTCGAATGAACGCGGCGTTTATCTGATGGACATTGACCGCCGCGTGACCAAGGGCGAATTGCTGGCGCGGCTGGAAAAGAATCTGGCCGCTGAACTCGCGCTGCAAAGCGCCGGGCAAAAGATGTACGCGCCCATTGCCGAGGCCGTGCGCGTCGTCGTGGCGCAAGCCTCGACCAATCGCATTTTTGAATACGAAAAGACGCTGTTCGATTTCGATTCCAAACACATCTCGCGGCCCGGCAACAA
>JANOWX010000477.1:0-2270 GCA_031418175.1 Acidobacteriota bacterium
CCTGAACTCCATGCTTTTGTGCCTTGGTTGTCTGTGTTTTGCGCAAGTCTTACTTGAAGCTGAACGTGGAATCCAGCGCTCCCGCACAAGTAACCCAGTTACTGCACGCCTGGCACAACGGCGACCAGGCGGCGCTCGCCCAACTTACGCCGCTCGTATACGGCGAATTGCAGCGGCTGGCACGCGGGTATTTGCGTGGCGAACGCGCGGGCCACACGCTGCAAACCACGGCGCTGATCAACGAAGCCTACCTGCGCCTCTTCGATTGGCAGCACGTCGAATGGCAAGACCGCGCGCATTTCATCGCCATCGCCGCGCAGATGATGCGGCGCGTGCTGGTAGATTTCGCCCGCGCGCGCCACTACGCCAAACGCGGCGGCCAGGCTCAACAAGTCGAATTTGACGAAACGCTGATCGCCGCGCAACAGCGTGACACTGAATTAATCGCGCTGGATGAGGCGTTGCAATTGCTGGGCGAAGTTGACCCCCGCAAATGCCACCTCGTCGAGTTGCGTTACTTCGGCGGCTATAGCGTGGACGAGACGGCCGAAGCGTTGCAGCTTTCGCGCCGCACCGTCCTGCGCGAATGGAAGCTGGCGCGCGCCTGGCTTTACCGTGAACTGAGAGGCACTGATGAAAATTGACCGCGAGCGCTGGCAACGCCTTGATGAATTGTTTGAGCAAGCGCAAGAGCTTGACCCAGCCGCCCGCACCGCCTGGTTGAATGAGGTCTGCGCAAGCGATGAAGCCTTGCGGCGCGAACTCGAATCCTTGCTCAACGCCGATGCGCAAGCCGAACGCGCCAGCGACTTCTTGAGCGAACCCGCGCTGGAAGCTGCCGCCAAAACCCTGGCCGCGCAATCCGACGCGTTGCGCACCGGTCAAACGCTCAGCCACTATCGCATCGGCGCCTTGCTCGGACGCGGCGGCATGGGCGAAGTCTATTGCGCCGAAGATGAACGGCTGGGCCGCACCCTCGCGCTCAAATTGCTGCCGCCTGAATTCACGCAAGATGACGAGCGCGTCCAGCGCTTCAAACAGGAAGCCCGCGCCGCCTCCGGACTCAACCATCCCAACATCATCACGATTTTTGAGATTGGCGAATTGGACGGGCTGCATTTCATCGCGACGGAATTCATTGACGGCATAACGCTGCGCCAGCGTTTGAGCGAAGCGCGTTTGCCCCCCTTCTCATTGGCCGAAGCGCTCGATCTCGCCGCGCAAATCGCCAGCGCCCTCACCGCCGCGCACGCTGCCGGCATCATCCACCGCGACATCAAACCTGAAAACGTGATGCTGCGGCCTGACGGTCTGGTCAAAGTTTTAGATTTCGGCCTCGCCAAATTGAGCGAGCAACATATTCCGCAGTCCGTAATCCACCATCCGCAATTCCACACTGACCCCGGCAAAGTGCTGGGCACGCCGCGTTATATGTCGCCCGAACAGATCAGAGGCGTCGAAGTGGACGCGCGTTCCGACCTCTTCAGCTTCGGCGTCGTGCTGTATGAAATGCTCGCGGGCCGCGCGCCGTTCGAGGGCGCTTCGATTGCCGAAACGATTGCCGCGATTCTTGAACGCGAGCCGTTGCCACTGCCCCACGCCAGCGACGAGTTGCAACAACTGGTCGAGCGTGCGTTAGCCAAAGACCGCGACGCGCGCTGGCCCAGCAGCCGCGAATTGCTGGCCGAATTGAAACGCCTGAAACTCGAACTGGATTTTGCCGCGCGGCACAAACCCGATACCGAAGAGCAAGCCACGCTGACTCTCGCCGCCGCCTTGCCGCCGGTGCAGCATTCACACCCCGCCGTGTTGGAACCCGTAGGCGGCGCGGTGCCGCTGGCTTCGCGCTTTTACATCGTGCGCCCGACTGACGAAGAGTTCCGCGCGGCCATCGCCCGGCAGGACAGCATCGTCCTGCTCAAAGGCGCGCGGCAGGTCGGCAAGACTTCGCTGCTCGCGCGCGGCTTGCAACAGGCCCGCAGTGCCGGGGCCAAAGTCGTGCTGACCGATCTGCAAAAGCTGAGTGCCGATGAACTGGTTTCCGCCGAAGCTTTTTACCTCGCCCTGGCCGATTTGATCGCCGATCAACTCGATCTGGCTGTCGTGCCCGAAGACGTCTGGAATGCGCGGCGCGGCCCCAGCATCAACTTTGAGCGTTTCATCCGCCGCGAAGTGCTCAGCAAGCCCCCTGTTAATATGGACGGCCATCTGGTTTGGGGCCTTGACGAGGTTGACCGTCTTTTCGCCTGCACCTTCGGCAGCGAAGTCTT
>JANOWX010000478.1:0-2594 GCA_031418175.1 Acidobacteriota bacterium
GCCGATGCCATTCGGCACGGCGATCGTGCCGGTAGCATTCGTGCCGATGCAATTGCCCTCAACCACGTTGTTGGAGCTATAAAGACCGATGCCGACGCCGCTGAAGCCGTTGACCAGTAAATTGCGGATGGTGCTGTTGCCACCTAGTACGACCAGGCCGGAAAGTCCCTGGCCGTTCGGACACGCCGCAGTCGAAGGCCCGTGCAATTCGGCGAGCGGAAAGTTGGGATTGCCCGTCGAGCCATCAATGATGATCGGCTCGGTCAAATCAGGCAATTGGGTAAGCACCGTGTAAGACGAACCGACGCCCATGAGCAAAATGTTGTCCAAGCCGGGCGCACCCGCCGGGCAACCGCCAAACGCCGTGTTGGTATTGGCCGCGATGATTGCCTCGCGCAGGCTGCAGCCCGCCGGGTTCGTGCCGTTCTCATCCGCAAAGGTGTTGACCACGAAATTTTGCGGCGGCGCAGTCACGGTCAGCGCATACGCGCGCGCGCCCGAACAGCCGTTGGCGTCCACTACCAGCACCGTAAAATTGAAGAAGCCACCGGCGGACGGCGTGCCTGAGAGAGCGCCTCCGGTTGACAGTGTCATACCGCTGGGCAGCACGCCGCCAATCAGCGCGAAGGTATACGGCCCCGTCCCACCGCTGCCCGTCAGCGTCTGGCTGTAGCCGCTGCCCATATTTCCATTCGCCAGCGTCGCGGGTGCGAGGTCAATCTTAGCCGCTGGCCAGTTGTCGAAAACGCAGACCGAGCCTTGATTGGGCAGACTGACATCGTCAAAGGGCGCACCGGCGACCACTGTGTCACCGCTGACGCCGACTGCCGTGCCAAAGGCGTCTTCGAGGCTGCCCGTCGCCAAATCAGCGGCCAGCCGTTGCGTCTGCGACCAAGTAGCGCCGCTGCGCGTGAAAACGTAGGCGGAACCTTGCAACACTTTGCCGTTGACCTCGTCGGCAAAGGCGCCGACCACGGCCACATTGCCGCTGAGGCCAACCGAGCTACCGAAACGGTCGCCCGCAACTTTATCGCTGGCCTGCAATTTTTGCTGTTGCGCCCAGGTCGCGCCCGTGCGCAAAAAGACGTAGGCCGCGCCCGTGCTGGCGTTGTCGTCCGGCATGCCGATCAAGGCCGAATTGCCGCTCAAAGCGACGGCTGCGCCGAAGCTGCGGTTGGGCGCGGCGTCATTGGGCAGCAGCTTCTGTTGCTGCGACCAGATTGCGCCGCTGCGGGTGAAGACATACGCCGAGCCTTCGTCAGTGAAGTTAATACCGTTGTCGTCAAATTCGGCCCCGAACAAGGCCGTGTCTTCGCTGAGCGCCACCGCGTTGCCGAAAAAGTCGCCATTCGCGCCATCGGCTGCCGTGATCTTCTGTTGCAATTGCCAGCTTGCTCCGGCTTTGACGTAGACATGCGCCGCGCCGCGATCCGTGCCACCGGTGTCATCGCCGGGCGCGCCGACAATCGCAGTGTTACCGAAGACAGCGACGGAAGCGCCGAACAATTGCGAAGCGGGGCTAGGTGTTAGAATGGCGCGCTCTGTCCAGGTGCTGCCCGCACGGTCGAAGACATACGCGCCGCCAGTTCGCCCGACAATAATCACATCCCCGCTAATGGCAACGGTTTGTCCAAAAAAGTCATTGCTGACGCCATTGCTGGCAGTCAATTTTGCCTGTTGTGTCCAGACGGGCGCGGCAGGCGGCGTATGTGTCCGCACGAACACGTAAGCCGCGCCGCGCTCCGTCGCCGCGCCGATGTCGTCGCCCGGCGCGCCAACGACCACCGTGTCGCCGCTGCTGGCGACCGCCGCGCCGAATTGATCGAGATTGGCCGCGTCATTGGCCAGCAGTTGCGTCTGTTTGGGAAAAGCGTCGCTGCCGTTGAAGGAATAGGCCGCGCCGCGATTGGCAGCGTTGCCGGGCGCGCCGACGATGGCGTTGTTGCCACTAAGCGCGACGGCCTTGCCCAAGGCGTTGTTGGCCGCGCCATCGGGGGCGAGCAATTTTTGTTTATTCGTCCAGCTTGTGCCTGAACGCTCGTACTCATAAGCCGCGCCTTGATCCGCATTGGCTCCGACATCGTCGCCAGCAGACCCAATAATGGCGGTATCGCCGCTGACGGCCACCGCGAAGCCGAATTGATCGCCAGTGGTGGTATCGCTCGAAACCAGTGGCCCGGCCTGCTGAACATAGCCCGCGCCCGATTGCACGAAGACATAAGCCGCGCCGCGCAAGGCTTGCGAGCCGGGATTGTATTTGGGCACGCCCACGACGACTGTTGTGCCGCCAAGCGCAACCGCCTCGCCGAAGAAATCGCCGCTGATGCCGTCGCCGGCCTGAAATTTGGGAAAATGCGGCCAGCTTGTGCCAAACTGAAAAAAGATGTAGGCCGAGCCTTTATTGCTATCGTCCCCCGGCGCGCCCGCCACGGCATTGGTTCCACTGATGGCGACCGAAGCGCCCAGCCGGTCATTCGCGCCGCCATCGCTGGCAAAGGCTTTCTGCTGCAACGGCCAGGTCGTGCCCGACTGCGCGTAGAAATAGACCGCGCCCTTGTTGAAAGCGCCGGTGTTGTCGGTGGGCGCGCCCCCCA
>JANOWX010000479.1:0-14987 GCA_031418175.1 Acidobacteriota bacterium
ATCAAACCGTTCACACCTATCCAAACCATTCAAACGCCCACGGCCCGCGGTGACTTTCCCCCGCCGGTGGGGGGGCCCTGGCCTGGAATTGAACACCGTCACTCCCAAGATTGCCCACCCTCACGGTCGGGCTACTGACACGCAGTTCAAATCTTTATGGCAACACCCAAAGCAACGCTAAGCAGCAAAACCGAAACGCACGGCAATTACATCGGGGGCCGTTGGGTCAAACCCAAGAGCGGCGAATACATCGAAAACCGCAACCCCGCCGACACGCGCGAATTGATCGGCCTGTTCCCCGCCTCCAACGCCGACGACGTGAATGCGGCGGTCAACGCCGCAGCCGCAGCCTTTCCGAAATGGAAGGCCACGCCCGCGCCCAAACGCGCCGAAATTCTGTACAAGCTCGGCCAAATTCTGCTCGATTACAAAGAGTCGTTCGCCAGCGAGATGACGCGCGAGATGGGCAAGGTCCTCAAGGAAACACGCGGCGATGTGCAGGAAGCCATTGACATGACTTTTTACACCGCCGGCGAGGGCCGCCGCTTGCACGGCTACACCACGCCGTCGGAGTTGCCGGACAAGCTGGCGATGTGCGTGCGGCAACCCATCGGCGTGTGCGGTTTGATTACGCCGTGGAATTTCCCGATGGCGATTCCGTCGTGGAAGATGCTGCCCGCGCTGGTTTGCGGCAATACGCTGGTCATCAAACCCGCCGAAGACACGCCGCTCTCGACTTACAATCTGGTCAAGGCGATGGAGGAGGCCGGCATCCCTGCTGGAGTCGTCAACATCGTCGCGGGCGCGGGCGCGACGGCGGGCGCGGCGTTGGCGGCGCACGCGGGTGTGCGGCTGGTGTCATTCACTGGCTCGACCGTAACGGGGCGCACGGTGGCGACCAGCGCGGCGCAGCACGACAAAATCTGCTCACTCGAAATGGGCGGCAAGAACGTGATTATGGTGATGGACGATGCAGACATTGATCTGGCTGTCGAAGGCGCGGTCTGGGGCGCGTTCGGCACGTCGGGCCAACGCTGCACGGCGGCCTCGCGCATCGTCGCGCACAAGAAGGTTTACAAGAGATTCGTCGAGAAGCTGACCGAGCGCGCACAGACGTTGAAGATCGGCAACGGCCTGAACGCCAAGGTCGAGATGGGGCCGGTCATCAATGAGGCCGCCGTGGATAAGATTCTGAATTACATCGGCATCGGCCAGAACGAAGACCGTGCGCGGCTGCACCTGGGCGGCAACCGCTTGGACAAGGGCGAACTCAAGTACGGCTATTTCATTGAGCCGACAATTTTCACCGACGTCGCGCCGCAGATGCGCATCGCGCAAGAAGAAATCTTCGGCCCGGTGCTCAGCGTCATCCCATGCAACGATCTGGACGAAGCAATCGAGATCGGCAACGGTGTCAAATACGGACTGTCGGCTTCGATCTTCACGCAGGATGTGAACCGCGCCTTCCGGGCGATGGAACAGATGAACACGGGCATCTTTTACGTCAACGCTTCGACCATCGGCGCTGAGGTGCACCTGCCCTTCGGCGGCACCAAAGGCACCGGCAATGGGCACCGCGAAGGCGCGATGGTTTCGTCGCTGGATATTTTTTCGGAGTGGAAGTCCATCTACGTGGATTACAGCGGCAAGCTGCAAAAGGCGCAGATTGACGAGTTCAAGGTCAGTTCATAATTTTCAGGGAGCAGCTTATGACAGCCGTCCAAACCGCCTTGCAACAGAACGTAATCATCCATGACGTGAGTTGGGAAACGTATCGCCGGCTCAATGAGGAACACGGCCCGCACGGCGGCACCAAGTTCACCTTCAACGAAGGGACAATGCAAATTATGGTGATGGGATATGAACACGAACGCTTGAATCGGCTAATCGCTTCCTTGATCGAAGCGATTGCCGAAGAATGGGGGCGCGATTTCGAGAATGCAGGCTCGAACACTTTTCAGCGTGAGGATCTGGAAAAAGGCTTCGAACCGGATTCCTGCTTTTACCTGCGCCAACCGGCTGCCATTCGCGGCAAGAAGCGCATCAGCCTGGCAATTGATCCGCCGCCCGACCTGGTCATCGAGATTGACATCACGAGTTACTCGCTCAACCGGCTGCCGATTTTTGCGGCTGTCGGCGTGCCTGAAGTTTGGCGCTATGAAGCAGACACCTTAAAAATCTATCGGCTGGCCGACGGCGGTTATGAGCAAAAGGACCAAAGCAGTGAATTGCCCGGCGTCACGGCGGCGGCTGTCACGCAATTGATCGCGGCCAGCCAAACACAGAAACGGACGGATTGGCTGAGCAGCGTGCGAACTTGGGCGCGCGGGCTGGCGAGTTGAACGCGCGATGTCAACCAAAGTTAAAATCGCCTGCGTCATCATCGTGGTGATGCTCCTGTTCACCGCCACCGTCATCGGCGGCTACGTTTACTGGCTGACGCAAAACCGCGCGGGTTTGAAACAAAGTCAGACGGAAGGGCTGGCATTCGGCAAACAGACCAATGATGACGGCTGCTGGCAAGTGGCGCTGCGGCGGCAAAAGCAGGCTCGGGATTACAAAGCCTCGCTGCAAAACGATTCGTTCCTGCTGGCCTGCTTGGCCGCCGCCGCCAACTCGCCGGGCTTTTGCCAGGACGTGCCCAAGCCGCTGGAAGTAATCGTCAGTAACACCTGGGCGAACGCACGCTGCGCCAAAATTGACTTGGGACAAAACGAATGCCGGGGTCTGTTGCGCACCCTGCAAACCTATTGCAACGAGTACTACAAACCACCAACTGCGGCCCCAGCAGCGCCGCCAGCGAAGGAGAAGCAGCAATGATTATCGGCTTACCCAAAGAGATCAAAGACAACGAATCGCGCGTCGGACTGACCCCCGCCGGCGTCAAAACCCTGAGCGATGCCGGCCACACCGTGCTGGTCGAGAGCCACGCCGGCGTAGGCAGCGGCATCAGCAACGACGAATACAGCGGCGCGCACGGCCAGATTGTCAATTCAGCGGACGAGGTTTGGGAACGCGGCGACATGATCGTCAAGGTCAAAGAGCCGGTCGGCCCCGAATACCACCGCATGCGCGAGGGTCAATTGCTTTTCACCTACCTGCACCTCGCGCCCGAACCCGAACTGACGCGCGTGATGGTCGAACGCAAGGTGACCGGCGTGGCCTACGAAACGGTCACCAACAACGAAGGCCACTTGCCGCTGCTGACGCCGATGTCCGAAGTCGCGGGCCGTATGGCCGTGCAGGTCGGCGCGCACTATTTGCAAAAACCCGAAGGCGGGCGTGGCGTGTTGATGGGCGGTGTGCCCGGCGTATTGCCGGCCAAGACGGTCATCATCGGCGGCGGCGTGGTGGGCATCAATTCGATCAAGATGGCGGTCGGCCTGGGCGCGAACGTGACGGTGCTGGATCGTGACCTGGCGCGCTTGCGCTATCTGGACGACATCTTCGGCGCGCAGATCAAGACGCTGATGTCGAACGATTACAACGTGCAGGAATCCATCGCCAACGCCGACCTGGTCGTGGGCGCGGTCTTGATCCCAGGCGCGTCGGCGCCGCATCTGGTCAAACGCTTCATGCTTTCGACCATGCACAAAGGCGCGGTGATCGTGGACGTAGCCGTGGATCAGGGCGGTTGCATCGAGACCACGCATCCGACCACGCACAGCAATCCGACCTTTTATGTGGACGATGTGCTGCATTATTGCGTGGCGAACATGCCGGGCGCGGTGCCGCGCACTTCGACCTTTGCGCTGACCAATGCGACGCTGCCGTTTGCGTTGAAGCTGGCGAACAAGGGCTTCAAGGACGCGATTGCGGCGGACAAGCATTTGAAGGCGGGCGTGAACACCTACGCCGGGCACATCACGTATGAGGCGGTGGCGGAGTCGCAGAATTTGGCGTATACCGCGGTGGACGAATTGCTCTGAGAATAGGAGGCAAACAATGACACTGACATTAACCTTAGCGCCTGAGCTTGAATCCAGACTGAGACGAGAAGCAGCGCGTCACGGTCTGCCGCCGGAACAGTGCGCGCTCAAGGCCTTGGATGAGCACATTCCTGCCGAGACGCAGGTTGCTGACGACGTGCAAGCGAGAGCCGCACGGGTGGCGGCGCTTTTCAAACAATGGAATGAAGAGGTAGTGGATGAGAGCGAGGCGCTGGATGACGATTTCTTTCGTCACCTGGATGAGAACCGTCCGGCGGGCGCGAAGCTCTTTCCGCCTGAGTTAAAAGGAATCACTTGGTGAGCCGCGCCGTCATTTTGGATAGTAGCGTGTTGGGGATTGTCAGCAATCCCCGCAACACCCCAATCGTTGAGGCCACCCGCGCTTGGTTGGAATCGCTCACCCGTACCGGCGCCTCCGTTGTCATTCCTAAAATCGCTGATTATGAACTCCGGCGCGAATTGCTGCGCGTGGGCAAAACCAATGGCCTGGCAAAACTGGATGCGGTCAATGCGCAATACGACTATCTTGCGCTCAATACGCCCGCCATGCGGCAGGCGGCGCGTTTTTGGGCGCAAGCGCGGCAGCAAGGCCAGCCCACTGCCGCCGACAACACGATTGATTGCGACATGATTCTTATCGCGCAAGCCGTCACGTTGGGCGAACCAAACTTCATCATCGCTACCACCAACGTGCGGCATCTGGCGCGCTTCGTCCCGGCAGACAAGTGGGAGAACATCACCTAACCAGGAGCGGTTTTATGCAACAAGTAACGCTCAATGTGGTCAGCGTTGATGCGGCGGGCCGGCATTTGAAGGCGGGCGTGCATGCAGACCTACGCCGGGCACATCACGTATGAGGCGGTGGCGGGGTCGCAGAATTTGGCGTATACAGCGGTGGACGGATTGCTCTGACACAGGAGGTGTTTATGACCATTGCTTTGGCGCCGGAACTTGAGCGGCGCGTGCGAACAGAGGCCGTCAGGCGGGGCATCTCGCCGGACGATTATGCGAATCAGGCGCTTACCGCCTATTTTGCGCAAGCGGATCACGAAACGCTCCTAACGCCGGCCCAATGGGCGCAACTGACGCCGGAAGAAGATCGCGCGCGGCGGGAAGGGGCGATTGCGTTGTTGCAATCCTGGATTGACGAGGCCGAAGGAACAGACCCGGAAGAGGCGGCGCGGGAGGAGGAAGAGTTCTTGCGCAACCTGCGAGAAAACCGCGTGTCGTTCCGGGAAATCAGCTTGCCCGAATAACGGAGCGATATGGCAAACCGTGTGATTCTGCTGGACTCAACTCCGCTTGGCTTGGTGACGCATCCGAATCCCGGCCTGCAGGCATTGGCCTGCAAACACTGGTTGCAGGCGCAAATGCAATGCGGTTCCCAAATCATCGTGCCTGAAATTGTGGACTACGAGCTACGCCGGGAATTGCTGCGCGCGAACGGGCAACGCGGCTTGGCGAATCTGGCAACTTTGCTCCGCCGCGTGAAGTATTTGCCGCTCTCGACGGCAGCCATGCGGCAAGCAGCCCAATTCTGGGCGCAAGCACGCCAGCAGGGGCAACCGACCGCTGGCGACAAAAATATTGACGCCGACGTCATTCTAGCTGCCCAAGCTGCCACACTTGGTGATCCAACCGTCATCGTTGCCACCGATAACGTGCGTCACCTGGCACGATTCGTTCCGGCGGACAAGTGGGAGAACATCACGTAAACAGGAGCAGCTTTATGCAACAAGTTACGCTCAATGAGGCTATCGCGCAGTTGCCCGAACTGGTAAAGGCGGCGGCGCGCGGCGAAGAAGTGCTGATCAGCGAGAACGGCGATGTCGTGCAGCTTGTGCCAGTCGCCGCCACCAAGCAGCCGCGCAAAGCCGGCAGCGCCAAAGGCATGATTGTTTATATGGCCGACGACTTTGACGCGCCGCTCGAAGACTTTGCTGAGTACATGTGATGCGAGTGCTGCTGGATACTCACACCTTCATTTGGTTTGTCGAAAGCAACCCGCGTATCAGCGCGAAGGCTGTCAAGCTGATCGAAGACAAGCACACGGAAGCGCTGCTCAGCCTCGCCAGCATCTGGGAGATGGCGATCAAAATCAGCACCGGCAAGCTGCAATTCAGCCAGCCGCTCGACCTCTTCGTGCCGCGCCAGATGCAACTGAATGGCATCGCGCGGCTGGCAATTGCGCCCGACCATGCTTATGCGGTCGCTCGGCTTCCGTTCCATCATCGCGACCCGTTCGACCGTCTGCTTGCTGCGCAGAGCTTGGTCGAAAATATCCCGCTCATCAGCGCCGATCCACTCTTCGATCCTTACGGCGTCAATCGCATCTGGTAAAGTAACCGCATGGCAAAAGGCATCAAGATCATCGGCATCGAACCCAACTCCCTCGCCGCCGAACTCGAACTCACCAACGGCGACCGCGTCTGGACGGTCAACGGCCAGCGCGTGCGCGATGCGCTCGACTTCAAATTCCTGACGGCGGGCGAAGAAGACTTGACCGTGGCAATCGTCAAACCGGATGGCGAAGAGATCGAATTCGAGATCGAAAAAGAAGAGAGCGAGGCCTGGGGCATCGAGTTCGAGCCGATGACGCCGCGCCAGTGCGGCAACGATTGCGTCTTTTGTTTTATTCAGCAGAACCCGGCTGGCTCGCGCGCGTCGTTGTGGGTCAAGGATGAAGACGTGCGCTTCTCGTTCATGTACGGCAACTATTCGACGCTGACCACGCTCGGCAAAAACGAGACGGCGCGCGTGATCGAACAGCGCTTGTCGCCGCAATACGTCTCGGTGCACGCGACTGACCTGGATTTGCGCGCCTACCTGCTGGGCATAGACAAACGCATTGACGTGCTGGCGCAGATGCGCCACCTGATCGAACACGGCATCGAGATTCATGCGCAGGTCGTGCTCTGCCCAACGCTCAACGACGGCGCGCAGTTGGTCAAGACGATCCGCGATTTGGCCGTACTGCATCCCGGCCTAGTCTCGACGGCGGTTGTGCCGCTGGGCATCACCGACGGGCACAAATACCGCGACCGACTGACGCCGGTGACCGATGCGTTTTGCGCCGAGGTCATCGAACTGGTTGCGCCGCTTCAGGCGGAATTGAAGAAGCGGCTGGGCACGGTCTTCGCGTTTCTGGGCGATGAGTTTTACATCCGCGCGGGCAAACGGATTCCGCCCAAGTCGCATTACCGCATCGTGCGCGGCGGTCTTCATGGCAAAGCCGCTGAGGATGATGAATATCCGCAGATCGAAGACGGCGTCGGCATGGTGCGGCAGTTTTTCGACGCGCACGCCAAGCGTATGAAGCAACTCGACAAGCTGCGCCAGACGGGCGAATTCACGCCCACGCAGGCGCGCAGGATTTATGGCACACTGGCGACCGGCTTGATCTTTTACCCGATGCTGAAAGAAGCGGTTGATGAGATGAATGAGCGCTTTGGCACGCGGTTGCACGTCGCGCCGGTCAAGAGCGTGTTTTTCGGCGCAGGCATCACGGTGGCCGGCTTGCTGGCGGGCGTTGATTACCTGACGGCGCGCGGCGAGTTTCGCGGCGACTTCCTGATGCTGCCGCCGCACTGTTACCGCGAACACGACCAGAAGTTTTTGGACGGGCTGACGGTGCATGAACTGGCGACGGAGTTGGTGCTGCCCGTCAAACGCAATTGGAATGAAGTGCTGGGCCTGAATGAGCAACAGCAGACGCACCGCACCAGCCTGTCGCACGATTACGGCGCGGTGACTTCGATTGCGGTTTAGCTATCACAGAGGCAATTTATGAGACCGATTCTTGAGCGCGACAAGTCGTACACCTTCGCCGACTACTTCAAACTGGACGCGGCGTACATTGACGAAGTGGCGGCGTATTTCGGCTACCAATTTTCGGTCGCCCCGCTCACCCTGCCACATTCGACCCAGCCGCTGGCGCGTGTGGATGAACTGCGTGCGCGCATTGAACGGCACTTCCAGCGGTTGACCTTTACGAACGAAGCGGCCAAGCGCGAATTTCTGATCGCGCCGGTCTTGATGGAGGTGTTGGAGCACACCGACGCCAAAATCCGCGTGGAATACCCGCTGACCGTTAGCCATCAATTACAAGGCACGCTCGATTACCTGTTGCAGGCGCGCCAAAACCTGTTGGTGATCGAAGCCAAGAACGCGGAGATGGCGAAGGGCTTTACGCAGTTGCTGGCGGAGTTGATCGCGATCGAACAGTGGTTCGACAATTCCTCCGACCAAATTTACGGCGCAATTTCTATCGGCGACGTTTGGCGGTTTGCTGTTTTGAACCGCGTTGACAAAACGATTGTTGAAGACGTCCAACTCTACACGTTGCCGGACGATCTGAGCGAACTGCTCAACATCCTGATCGGGATATTGACTGCGCCTGACCGGTAAAAGCGAACAATGCAATTCGAGAACGGCTCCCAATCCAAACTGATCGAGATGTACGAGGCGCGCGAGGCGATCCTCAACCGCATCAACGCTGACGCCTTACGTCCCGACAGCGGGCCTGGCAGCGTGCCCAGCAACGTCATAGACATTGACAAATTCCTGCAAGCCGCTGTCACTGAAGTCGGCCAGCGCCTTGCGGTGGATCGCTGCAACGTCATCACGCCTTCACCCGAAGGCGGCTTCCGCGTCAGCCACGAATTTTTAGGCGATGAGAGCCTGACACCGGGCTTGGGTTTGAACATTCCCGCCGCGCTGATTCCGCTCGAAACCATCCAAAAGCACTTGCCCAAGGCGCGGCACTATTCGATTGACGACATACGCTCGGCGAACATTCCGCTCTGGGTCAAAACCACCTGCCAATTGATCGGCACGCGTTCGGCGTTGATCGCGCCCTTCGTGCTGGGCGATGAATTGCTCGGCATCATCGGCTTGCAGTATTGCCACCAGCCGCATCAATGGAGCGAGACCGAAATCAAACTGGTCGAATGGCTCGCCAGCCAGGTCAGCAGCGGCTTGCAATACACGCGGCTCTTCAACGAAAAGGAAAAAGAAGTCGAGATCACCAAGGCGCTGCTGGAAGTCTCGAACGAGATCAACACGCGGACGGATTTCAACGAGATCACCGATTTCGTGATTGACCGCGCGCTGGTTCAACTCAAAGGCGACTACGGCTGCATCGCCATTCTCGACAATCAGGGTGAGCACCTACACTTCGACGAACTGCGCGCGCGGCGCGGTTTCGACCTGCGCAAGAACGTCGAAGCACGCTTCCGCGAGGCGCGCACCTTGCGCTTGCCCGACCATCCAGCGATCAATGCCTTGATTGAACAGGGGCAAACGCTGCCACTGGCCGATGCGCGCCAAACGCCGCTGGCACGCTATCTGTTCGCCAATGTCATTCGCGGGAAATCAGCGTTGATCGCGCCGCTGGCGAATAAAGAAAAAGTGCTCGGCATCATCGCGCTGGTCTGGTTTCACGAGGCCGCGCAGTTCAACGATTACGACGTGCAATTGCTCAACGGCATCTCCAGCCAACTGGCCATTGCGCTGGAAAAAGACCGCCTCGCCGCCGAAGTCATCCGCCTGAAACGCGAACTCAACGATGCGCGCGCGGGCGAACGTATCATCGGCGCCTCCGCCAAAATTCGCCACGCCATCGGCATGGCTCTGTCGGTCGCCGACAGCAATACGACCGTGCTGATACAGGGCGAATCGGGCACCGGCAAAGAACTGATCGCCAGCCTGGTGCAATTCAATTCGCGCCGTGCCGCGCGGCCTTTCATCAAAATCAATTGTGGGGCGATTCCTTCGACCTTGCTTGAAACCGAACTCTTTGGGCACGAGCGCGGCGCGTTCACCGATGCGCGTTCACGCCGCATCGGGCGCTTTGAAGAAGCCAATGGCGGCACGCTTTTTTTGGACGAGATCGGCGAGATGAGTTTGCCCGCGCAAGTCAGCTTGTTGCGCGTTTTGCAGGACGGCGAATTCACCCGCGTGGGCGGCAACGAAGTCATCAAGACCGATGTGCGCGTGATCGCCGCGACCAATAAAGACTTGGAAAAAGAGATTGAAGAAGGCCGGTTTAGGCGTGATCTTTATTACCGGCTGAACGTTTATCCGGTCACGCTGCCAGCCTTGCGCGAGCGCACCGAAGACATCGAACAGCTCATCGCCTACTTCATCGAACGCTACCAGCAAAAGAGCGGCAAGCGGGTCGCGGGGATTTCTGACCGGGCGATTCGGCTGCTGAAACACTACGCCTGGCCGGGCAATGTGCGCGAATTGGAAAATTGCGTCGAACGCGCCGTCATCGTCGCCGCCGGCCGCCAGATCACCGAACACGACCTGCCCGAAGCCATGCGGCCCCACAGCGTGCCCGAACAAAGCACGCGGCTGGAAATCTCATTGCCGATTACGATGGAAGAAGTCGAACGCATGGTCATCAATCAGGCGCTGCTATTCACCAACAACGACAAGGCCAAAGCCGCGCGCTTGCTCAAGATTGGCCGCAAGACGCTTTACCGCAAACTGGAACAATACAAAAAGCAGTAGGGCCTATTTCGCCGTCTGTTTCAATAACGACTCTGCTACCGTCACAGTTGCCGTGTAACGAAGCGCCAAGTGATCCAGCCCGCGCAACAACGACAACGCCCGCTCCAGATCGTGTTTCGCCAGATTGGCGAGTGTGCGCCCCAAATCGAAACCTTCCACATTATTCGTATTGGTCATCGTGCTGCCGCCGATTTCGAGCACACGGGTCAACGCTGTGTCATCGGGCGCGAGGCCGGTTTTGTCGCGCTGCAACTGATTGGCGGCTTTGACGGCGGCCTCGGCTACTTCAAACCCGCGCACGAAATCGCTGGCGGCAAAAACGTTGGCGATGCCGAGCAAGGCTTTGACTTTGCGTGGCGAATTCTCGGCGGCGGTGGCCTGTTGATAAGCCTCTTCGAGCATGGCGGAGGCGCGCGGCGTATCTTTCTCTTTCAGCAAGGCCGTGGCGATTTGGAAAAGGAGATAGGCGCGCTCTTCGGTCGCTTCAACTTCCAATGCATAGCGGCGCGCGTCATCCCACTTCTTGTCGCGGGACGCGCGGTCGGCGGCCCCATAATTGATCCAGGATTTCAGCTTAATGCGTAGCGGCAGATCATTGATTTTCCCGGCAATCTCCAACGCGCGCTCCGTTTCACCCGCGTCGTTGGCCACCTGCGCCGCCCTGGCGTACAAGGTGTCGCGCTGGCTGGGGTCGGTCGCCTGTTCGGCGCGCGTCAGGGCATTCTGAAGGTCTTCCTGCGGATTGCGTGGCGCTTGTTTTTCTTGCGGCGCGCTGTCGCGCTGGGCCTGCGTTTCCAAACTCTGGCGCGTCTTGTCGGCCACGGCCGTGCTCAGCCGCAACGCGAGCGCGCGCCATTCATCGAGCAACGCCGGTTGAAATTCCGCGACCTTCGGTTCCAATGACCGGGCCACATAAAACGCGGTGTTGAGCCGCGTCGCGCCGTCGGGCAACTGCGCCATGGCCGGCTCAGCCACGCGCGTCAGCACGGCATAGGCGGTGGTCAAAAACAGCCGCACCACTTGCGGATCAACCGTGAATTCACGTGTCCCGCCAAAACCGTAGCCGTGCGAGTCTTGCCCATTCAAAAGGCGAACTGAGTTGGAACCAAATGGATAAGCCGTCAACACCTGCAAATGACCAGGCAAAGGCGCCGGGTCGGCGCGCAAACGATTCACCGCCCGCGCGTAAAGCTGGTCGGCCAGTTTGCGGTCTTTGCCCGCCAGCTTCGCCAGATAAAACGCCGTTTCAGGCGTGACAGCCAAGGCCAGCGCGCGACCAGCAACTTCGTAAGACAGTTTCGTCTCGGCCTCTAACAGTGAATCCGCGACGCGCCACAATCCGGCAGCAGCAGCTTGGTTGTCACCCAGCAAGCGATCCAACGCCGGATTCACCGGTTTATTCTGCTGGGCCTCGCGTTGCCGTTTCTTCTCTTCAACGTATTTCTCAGTATAGCTGCGCCCTAATTCTGAATCGTGCTTGTTGACCAGGCGAATCACATCCAGCAAGACATCCGGCCGGCTCACCGTGGCATTGCGCCCGACTTTCCGCAGGTTGTCATCGGCGGTGTCGCGATAATGCGCCAAGCCGGTCTCAAAGGATTTGGCGAACAACTCTTTGGCCAGCGCGGCATCGTGCGGCCAGAGCAAGTCAGCGGCTTTGGCCTGAATCTGAGCGGCGCTGCGTTTATCATCCAAACCGCCAGCCTCTTGTCCGGCTTCGCGTACCAAACCGAGGGCGCGTTGCTGTTGTGGCGTCAACTCAGGCTCAGCTTCTTTGACAGCATTCTCTTTTGGTTGCGGTTTGGCGGACGTGGCGGCGGGTTTGGTGGTGCCGGGTGGTTTCGGTTTGGGAGGCGTGCCAGTGTTTGATTGCTGCGCGAGCGCGTTGAGTGAGAGCACAGACGACCAAACCAGTACGACTGCAAAATTTGCCTGCTGCATAGACCCGCCTTTCGTATTGTTACAGTGATTGACAACTATGAATGCGCCCTTGATACCGCCACTCATTGAGGCCAATTTAATAGCAAGCCGTTGCTTGACGTTGCATCCGAATGACCTGACAACACATCGAACGCGCCGTTTGCCGCAGGCATTGTATGGTTGCAACTGAGTGGTAGCAAACCCGGCATAGAAGCTGTGCAAGAACCATCGAATGTGGCGTTCAACCTGTGGTCACACAAGCGGTTGTCTTGCTTTTGCTGATTACCGAGCTTAAGATTCGCGCACGAGAGGTGAGGTAGAAATGAAAATTTGTCCGACTTGTCAACAACAATATCCTAACGGTTTCCAGTATTGCCCTAACGACACTGATGTCTTGGTGACAGCCGAAGAATTCCTGCGGCGCACCAAGCCGATCGCAGCAACACTTCCACCGATTGAAGCTCCTGCCCAGGCAGTGAGCGAAGCCCCGCAAATTACCCGCCAACCGGCAATCGAAGCGCCCAGAACGCCAATTACCGAACCAGTAAAACCGCCGACAGCAGCGTTTACTTCGCCGCCAGTTATGCCGCGTGCTGAATCGTCTGCGCCACGTCAGGCTCCGGCATCAGCGCCAACCACGCCTGTCAGCACACCTGCCAGCCAAGTGGCAATGGGCGGATTCAACGCCAGTCAACGCAACGCAGCACCCGCCAATCCGGCTACGGCAAATGGGAAGAATGCGAAGCAGAGTGCGGTGGTTGCCGGGGTGGCCGCCGTGACCGGAACGGCATTCGGTAAAAGCGCAGAGTTGAGCTTTTCGGTTCCCGAAGAGGGTGGCTTGATTCATCGGCTCAGCGCCGCCATCCAAAACATTTCCGACAGCTTTGCCAAAGGCGGCGGGGGCAAAGCGGGCGATACTGGCGATTTCAAGTTCCTGATCAAAGACGAGACCTTGGTGTCGCGCATCGGACGCGAATTGAGCAGCGCTTCGACGGATTTCAAACGCGACCCCAAGGGCTTTGTGGTGGCCACGGTCAAAGGCGAGGGCAATAGTAAACGGCGTCAACAGTTGCTGCTGAATGGCATTGCGTTGGCGACGATTGCCTACTCGCTGATCTTCTTCATTGGCCCGGCCATCATGATTTTGCTCTGGGGCAATCGCCCGGTCATTGCCGAAGAGAAGAAAGATGACGACTTGAAAATGCTGGCTGAGTTGACGGCGGTGCCGATAGATGCCAACAAGCCCAAATCGGCCGACAAGTCGCTTGGCAGCAAACCGATTCCCAAAAAATCCAGCGGCGGCGGCGGCGGCGGGCGCGAACAACCCACACCGCCGAGCAAAGGCCGTCCGCCACAAATGGCCTTGACGCCGCAAATCATTCTGCCGAATCCCGAACCGCCTAAGATCAAGAACCCTTCGCTGGTGGTGGCCTCGACGATTTACGGCGATCCGAAAACCATGCCGCCGATGAAAGGCCCGATCGGTGATCCGCTGGGCGTGCCCGCGCCGCCTTCGAGCGGCCCTGGCAAGGGCGGAGGTATTGGTAGCAGCGATGGCACAGGTGTTGGCCGTGGCCAAGGCGGCGGCTTGGGCGCAGGCCGTGGCGGCAACACTGGCGGCGGCGACATGGATATTGGCGGCGGACGCGGCATCGAAGAGATGGGCAAGAATGGCGTCGGACGTCCGACCATCCTCTCGCGCGAAAAAGCGAAATACACCGAAGAGGCGCGCCAGAACAAAGTCCAGGGCACAGTGGTGTTGAGCGTCATCTTCACGGCGGACGGCCGCATCTCAAACATCAAGACGATTCGCGGACTGCCGGATGGCTTGACCGAAAAGGCCATTGAGGCGGCGCAAAAGATACGCTTCCAACCGGCCACCAAGAATGGCCAGGCGGTCAGCGTGCGCGGCAACCTCGAATTCACCTTCAACTTGTATTGACGTTTGACGGGCCAAACAATCAGAGCCGATACGGAAAAGGCGGAGAATGATTCTCCGCCTTTTTATTCCGTCCGGGCATAGCCGGGTATAGCCGCTGGCGTGCAAGGTGTGAGTTGATGTTGAACTTGATTATGTCGTGAAATTTAGCAGTGGCATGGATGACTGGCGACAGCGAACTATAGCACCCAACTGCCGCGCGACTCTTGCCCAGTGAAACCGCACCAACACTGTGTCAGCATAATTGTCGCAAAGCCATTTGTACTGCGACTAAAGATGACGCCTCCAATCGGCACCCAATCACTGAATGTGATTCATTGAGTGCGCTGCTCGGCATCTTCCAACGCAATCTGAATCGCCTTCATCAACTCATCCCGCGACACGGCGGAGCGTTTGAACTTTACTTCCAACACATATTCACGGTTAGCGGCCTGATAGCGGTAAACAAAGGGCTGGCTGCGCGGCTGTTTTTTCGAGCGGGCTTTGCGCGCTTCATCACGCGTCAGCCCTTGCTCGGCAATGCGGGTGACGAAGTGGCGCATGGTCTCGACATTGGGTTGGCGAACCACTTGTAAGAGCAGCGACTTAGAGTTGATGTCGGCGCGACGACATTGCTCTTTGACATCATTCGGCAGGGTGGCAATCGTCAAAGCTTCAGTGAC
>JANOWX010000480.1:0-9012 GCA_031418175.1 Acidobacteriota bacterium
GGGCCTGCCCCTGGCAGGCTGTCGTAGTTTGTGAGTGTTTTTGTCGCCCCGGCTACAGCCGTATGGGTGCCCGGGCCCGCTTCCGGATCATGCCGGGACTACATGCTTACTGCTTCCCGATTTCAAAACATTCGAGATGAAACGTATCGGCAATCTCTGGCCCCAAATCACCGACTTTGGCAATCTGGTCGAAGCCACACGCAAAGCCCAACGCGGCAAACGCCAACGCGAGAACGTGCTCGCGTTTAATTACCGGCTGGAAGACGAACTGCTCCAACTGCAAGACGAACTGCTGGCGCAAAATAAACCTATCTACGCAAAGATTCGGAGGTAAACGTTATGGAATTTGATGTGCTCATCACGCAGGAAGCCGATGCAACCTGGCGTGCGGTCAGCGCCGCCTTGCCGAATTGCGCGGTTACCGGCGCGACGCGCGCGGAGGCAATCGCACGCATCACGGCTTGTCTGACGGAAAGCTACCGCAACGGCGAAGTGCTGCGCCTTTCCATTCCCACGCTGAATGGTGCCACGTCGTCCCCGGTCAACGTTGCGCCCCAGCCCGAGTGGCCGGGCTATGGCATTTTCAAGGATGATCCGATGTTGGATGAATTGTTCGATGAGATCGAACGGCGGCGCGACGAGCAGCTGGTGGGAGGTTGAATGTATCTGCTGGATTCCAATGTGCTGCGCGAGTATCTGAGAAGCAAGCGGTACGCCGATATGATGATTGCCGCGCTGGTGCTGGCTGGCGGGCACGTGCTGGTGACGCGCAATCAGAAACACTTCGCGGACTTGCTGCCACCGGCGCAATTGCAAAACTGGCTCGATGAGTGAGGGCTATTCGGTCGAGACCGCTTCATCTTTCCCTGCCAGCGCTGCGTGCAACGTATGCCACGACAGACTGGCGCATTTGACGCGCGCCGGGAATTCGCGCACACCCGCGAAGATTTTTAAGCGGCCCAGATGATTTTCGACAGCGTCAGGGTCAAGCTCGCCCTTCACCATCCGGTGAAACTCCTCGAACATCGTTTCGGCCTCGGCCTGGGTCTTGCCCTTGATGGCGGCCGTCATCATTGAGGCGGATGCTTTGGAGATGGCACAGCCCTGGCCTTGAAAGGCGATGTCTTTGACTGTCTCGCCGTCCAGTTCCAGATACAACTTCAGTTGATCGCCGCACAGCGGGTTGTAGCCTTCCTGCGCGCGCGTGGCCGTTTCCAGCACCTTGAAGTTGCGTGGCTTCTTGTTGTGGTCGAGGATGACTTGTTGGTAAAGCTCGTTCAGGTCAGACATGGTTTCGTGAATCTCAAATCTCAAATCTCAAATCTCAAATCAGCCAAATATCTCGACGGCCTTTTGAATGCCTTCCGCCAGCGTGTCAATTTCTGCTTTCGTGTTGTAGAAGGCGAATGAGGCGCGCGCGGTGGCCGGCACGCCGAAGCGTTGCATCACCGGTTGCGCGCAATGATGCCCGGCACGGATGGCGATGCCTTCCTGATCCAGGATCGTGCCGATGTCGTGCGGGTGAATGCCGTCGAGCGCGCCGCCGATTATAAACGACAGCACACTCGCCTTTTCGCGCGCGGTGCCGATGATACGCACGCCGTTGATCGCGCCGATGGTCTCGGTGGCGTAATCGAGCAGTTCGTGTTCATACGCCGCAATCGCGTCGAGGCCGATGTTGGTCAGGTAATCCAGCGCGACGCCCAGGCCGATGCCGCCTTCTATATGCGGCGTGCCTGCTTCCAGGCGATGCGGCAGCGTGTTGTAGGTCGTCTTTTCAAACGTCACCGATGCGATCATATCGCCCCCGCCTTGCACGGGCGGCAGCGTGTTGAGCAATTCGCTCTTGCCGTAAAGCACGCCGATGCCCGTCGGGCCGCAGAGTTTGTGGCCGCTGAACGCATAAAAGTCGCAATCGAGTTCGCGCACGTCCACTTTCAAATGCGGCGCGGCTTGCGCGCCATCCAGCAGCACTGGGATGTCCTGGGCGTGGGCCAGTTCGATGATGCGTCTGACCGGGTTGATGGTGCCGAGCGCGTTGGACATGTGCGCGACCGAAACCAGTTTCGTGCGCGGATTGAGCAGCGCCGCGTATTCGTCCATCAGCAACTCGCCCGCGTCGTTGATCGGGATCACGCGCAGTTTTGCGCCCGTCTGTTCGCACAGCATCTGCCAGGGCACGATGTTGGAGTGATGCTCCATGGCCGAGATGACGATCTCGTCGCCGGCCTTGACGAACTTGCGCCCATAACTGAGCGCGACCAGGTTGATGCTATCCGTCGTGCCGCGCGTAAAGATGATCTCGTGTGACTCGGCGGCGTTGATGAACTTTTGGATTTTGACGCGCGCGCCTTCATATTCGCGCGTCGCCAGTTGGCTCAGGTAATGCACGCCGCGATGTATGTTGGAATTTTGTTCGGTGTAATAACGCGTGAGCGCATCAAGCACGACTTGCGGTTTTTGCGAGGTCGCGGCGTTGTCGAGATAAACGAGCGGCTTGCCGTTCACCGTGCGTTGCAGGATGGGGAAGTCGGCGCGGATGCGCTGGACGTCGAAGCTTTTCGCCATGGTTGTCGCTGTTTGCATAGGGTTCACTCACATCAAAATCATTCGGCTCACGCGCGGATCGGTAATCACTTCGTCGTGTTCAAAGTCGAGTTTGATCTTCCACTTTTGCATGGTTCCCGCGCCAATGATCGCCGGCTCCGCCAGATTGGGGATGACGACGAATTCGTCAGACATCCGTAGGTTGTTCAGGTAAAAATCCAGCGTCACACGCTTTTCGGCCTTGATGAAGTGGCCTTTCGAGGCTGTTTCCACATTGAAGGGGTCAGGCAAGAGCGTCACGATCTCGAGCTTTTCCGCAAGGGCGGGGTCAATACAGGAAATGCTCGAACTGCTGTCGAACAAGGTGTGCAGATCATCGCGCCCTTTGGAGCCGCGAAAATTGAGCGTTCGTGTAATTACCATTTCAGTTTACCTCCAAACTTTGATGCAATTTGTCGAGCACCGCCCGATCCAACGCCGCGTGTACTGACTGCAACTTGATCTTGCTGATGATGTGTTCGGCAAATCCGTAAGTCAGCAGCGCTTGCGCGTGTTCGGGCGGCAGACCGCGCGTTGCCAGATAAAACAACTCTTCGTCCTCCAACTGCCCGACCGTCGCGCCGTGCGAGCATTTCACATCATCGGCAAAAATTTCTAACTGCGGTTTGGTGTCAACGTGCGCCTGGCTCGACAGCAACAGGTTTTTGTTCAACTGGTGCGCGTCAGTCAGCAGCGCGCCTTTACGGACAAACACTTTGCCGTTGAAGACCGCGCGGCCCTGGTCGTTGAGGATGCCTTTGTAAACCTGATGGCTTGTGCCGTGCGGATGCGCGTGATCAATCGTCGTGTGGTTGTCGCAATGTTGCTTGCCGGTGACGACGTAAAGCCCGTCAATCGTGGTCTCGGCGCCTTCGTCGCCGAGCACGACGTTGAGGTCGTGACGCGCGATGGCGCCGCCCAGCGAGATGGCATAGGACGTGTAATTGCTGCCGCGCTCCTGATAAACCTGTGTCGTGGCAATGTGGAAAGCCTGTTCGCTTTCCTGTTGCAAGCGGTAATGCGTGACGACCGCGCCGTTTTGCACGATGACTTCGGCCACGGCGTTGGTGAAGTAAACGCCAGCTTCCTCGGAAGAGGGCAAGGCGGCGTAGCTTTCCACCACGGTCGCAATTGCGCCCGCGCCCGCCACGATCAACACGCGCGGATGCGCAACGGTCGCCTCTTTTGCGGTCGTCAAAAACAGCAGGTGAATCGGCGTCTCGACGGCCTGGCCATTCGGGATGTAAACGAGCGCGCCATCGCCCAGGCTGGACGTGTTGAGCGCTGTGAAAACTTCGTCGTGATGATTGGCCTGCGTGGCCAGGTGCGTGTGCACGGCTTTCGCGGCTTCGCCAGTCGCTTGTGCCAGATTGCAGACCGTGACGCCGCCGGGCAACGCGCTCAGGTCGGAAAGCTGCGGCGCATACAAGCCGTTGACGAACACCAACTGGCTGCGGCGCGTTTCGGCATAGGTGAACGGCGCGATGCTGGCCGCTGTGACGTCTTGCAAATCCAGGTCGAGTAGCTGCCGAAAGGGCGTTTTCAGGATGGGCGCGACATTGGTGTACTTCCATTCCTCGTGATGCGGGGTAGGGAAGTCGAGCGCCTCGAAACGTTCACCGGCTTTGTCGCGCAAGTTGGCGAGCCACACCGGGTCTTGCCCCTCGCGCGTTTTGGCGAGGAGGCGATAGGCGGAAAAGTAATTCTCTTTCTCTCTGCTTGCTTTGGTCATAACTCGAATCATTCGTAATGCGTCCACATCCGCAACACCTTGACCACCTGCTCCTTTTCGTAAACCTGATAAACCAGCCGGTGTTGAATGTTGATGCGGCGCGAGTAAGAGCCAGCCAAGTCACCCACCAGCTTTTCGTAAGGCGGCGGATTCTGAAACGGATTGGCTTGCAGGATTGCCAGCAACTCCTCGGCCTTCCGCCGCAAACCGGCATCCGCCAATTTGCGCGCGTCCTTTTGCGCCTGCTTGGTGAAGACCACTTGCCAACTCACCAAGCCAATTCCTCCGCGCATTCAGACAGCGGCGTCGTCAGCCCCGCACGGATGGACTCGCGCATGCCCGGAATCGCCAGCAGGTACAAAGTCTCTTGCACGGCGCGCCAATCCTCATCCGCCAGCAACACCGCTTGTTCACGCTCGCCGGCAATCCGAATCGGTTCGTGCGAGAGGCTGGTTTCGGCCATCAGCCCGGCCAGATTGGTTTGCGCTTCTTGGGTGGAAACTATCTTCATTTCGCTCTCTCCATATCAGGCCGTCGCGCTCGCGCCCTTGATCCAATCGTAGCCCTTCTTCTCCAACGCCTGCGCCAATTCCTTGCCGCCCGATTTGACGATCTGGCCTTGGTAAAGCACGTGGACGAAGTGCGGTTCGATGTAATCGAGCAACCGCTGATAGTGCGTCACCAGAATGATGGCATTGTCTTTGTGCGCCAGTTTATTGACACCGCCCGCGACGATGCGCAGCGCGTCAATGTCCAGGCCCGAATCGGTTTCGTCCAGCACGGCCAGCTTTGGTTCGAGCACGGCCATTTGCAGAATTTCGTTGCGCTTCTTTTCGCCGCCCGAAAAGCCTTCGTTGACCGAACGGTTGATGAAGCTCTTGTCCATCTCGACGATCTTGATTTTCTCTTGGATGAGGTCGTCGAATTCCAGCGGATCGAGTTCCTCGCGCCCTTCGTGCTTGGCTTTTTCGTTGTAGGCCAGCCGCAAGAAATTGGCGTTGCTCACGCCGGGAATTTCAATCGGATATTGAAAGGCCAGAAAAATGCCCGCGCGGGCGCGCTCATCGGCGGCGAGTTCAAAAAGGTTCTTGCCTTCAAACAGCACTTCGCCCTGGGCGACTTCGTAAGACGGATGCCCGGCCAGCACCTTGGCGAGCGTGCTCTTGCCCGAACCGTTCGGGCCCATGATTGCGTGTATCTCGCCAGCTTGCACGGTCAGGTTCACGCCGCGCAATATCTCTTTGCCATCAATTGTGGCGTGTAAGTTGCGAATCTCTAGCACTATGTTCTTCTCCTGCCTGATTCTTATTGGATTCCTGCTTAGTACCTTGGCAATTAAGTCGCTTGAGAGAAAAGGGACGCCACCACGTAGTAACGACTTTAGTCGTTGGGTGTCGCGGCCAGGACCGCAACGATTGAAATCGTTACTACGTGTTGCCGTCCGCTTTCTCGCAAAGAACTTAGTTGTCAGTGTGCTTAGTCTTCGACTTCGACGATCGCTTCGATCTCGACTGGTATCTGGTGCGGCAGCGATCCCATCCCGACCGCCGAACGCGCGTGGCGGCCAGCGTCGCCAAATACCTCGACGAACAAATCCGAACAGCCGTTGATGACGAAGGGATGCTCGCCGAAATCCGGCGTGGCGTTGACCATCCCCAACACCTTGACCACGCGCTTGACCTTGCGCAGCGTGCCCAATTCCTGTTTCAGCACCGCCAGCAGTATCAGGCCCGTTTCGCGGGCGAATTGGTAGGCCTGCTCTTTGGTGAAATCGTGGCCGACCTTGCCTTGCACCAGCACGCCTTTGCCGGCCAGGAAAACCAGATTGCCCGTGCGCACGGCGTGGACGTAATTGCCCGCCGCGTCGGGGACGGGCGGGAGCGAAGCTTCGATTGCAATGAGTTTGTCTGTCATAGCGGTTATGGCTCCAGTTCATTGAGCAGCGCGGTGACTGCGGTTTTCAAGGGCGCCATGTCTTGCGTGGCGGTGGCCCAAACGACTTGTAAGTTGAGCCGGAAATAATGGTGAATCAATTTGTCGCGCATCCGCGTGATGTCGCGCCAATCAATCTGCGGCTGTTTCTGCCGTACTTCTTCGGGCAAGTTTTTGACTGCTTCGCCAATGATTTCCAGATTGCGCACGACGGCATCTTGCAGCAGTTGGCTCGTTTGAAAAGCCGGCTCATCCACGCCGGTCAGGTATTTTTCAACCCGCTCAATGCACTCGATGATGTCATCCAGATAAGCCAATTCACGCCGCATAAATCACCTGCAAATCGCGCCGAATGTGTTCGCCACGCCGCCCGCTCAGGCTGCTTTCCATCACCAAATCCACTTTGTGCCGCGTCGCTTCCGCCAGCTTGTCTTCAAGGGCAACGAACTCCAATAGCCCAAACTTCTCAGGCGGTTTGGCAAAGCTGACCAGCAAATCAAGATCGCTCTGCTCCGTCGCTTCATTGCGCGCAGTCGAGCCAAACACACTGAGCCGCGCCACGCCGTATTGCCGGCAGAGTTCTTTCAACTCGTCAGACTGAAAAAGCTCTTTGACCTCTTCCAACGTCATCGCGCTTACCCCACGCTGCCTTCCAGCTTCATACCCAGCAACCGCGTCGCCTCCACGGCAAATTCCATCGGCAATTCGCGGAAGACCTCTTTGCAAAAACCGTTGATAATCATTGAGACGGCGTCTTCGGTGGCGATGCCGCGCTGGTTGAAATAGAAAAGCTGCTCTTCGCTGATCTTTGAGGTAGACGCTTCGTGTTCAACCTTCGCCGTGTTATTGCCGACCTCGATGTAAGGGAAAGTATTCGCGCCGCATTGCGCGCCGATCAGCAAGCTGTCGCATTGCGAATAGTTCCGCGCGTTCTCGGCCTTGGGCAAAATCTTGACCTGGCCGCGATAGCTGTTGTTCGAGCGCCCGGCCGAGATACCTTTCGAGACGATGCGGCTGCGCGTGTTTTTGCCGATGTGAATCATCTTCGTGCCCGTGTCGGCCTGTTGCATGTGGTTGGTCAGCGCGACCGAATAAAACTCGCCGATAGAATTGTCGCCCTGCAAGATGCAACTCGGATACTTCCACGTAATCGCCGAACCCGTCTCGACCTGTGTCCACGAAATCTTGGAATTGACGCCCCGGCACGCGCCGCGCTTGGTCACGAAATTATAAATCCCGCCCTTGCCGTTCTCGTCGCCCGCGTACCAGTTTTGCACGGTCGAATACTTGATCTCGGCGTTGTCGAGCGCGACCAATTCGACCACCGCCGCGTGTAACTGGTTCTTGTCGAATTTCGGCGCGGTGCAACCTTCCAGATACGAAACGTGCGAGCCTTCTTCCGCCACGATCAACGTGCGCTCGAACTGGCCCGATTCCGAATTGTTGATGCGGAAGTAAGACGACAATTCCATCGGGCATTTCACGCCCTTCGGGATGAAGCAGAACGAGCCATCCGAAAAGACCGCCGAATTCAATGCCGCAAAATAGTTGTCGGTGTATGGCACAACCGAGCCGATGTATTTCTTGATGATTTCAGGATAGTTGTGCACCGCTTCCGAGAACGAGCAGAAGATGACTCCCTCCTTCGCCAGCTTCTCTCTAAACGTCGTCGCCACCGAGACGCTGTCAAAGATCGCGTCCACCGCCACGTTCGCCAGCATTTTTTGCTCGTGCAAGGGAATGCCCAGCTTCGCAAACGTATCAATCAACTCCGGGTCAACCTCGTCCATGCTCGCCAGTTTCTTTTTCGGCTTGGGCGCGGAGTAGTAAATGATGTCCTGGTAATCAATCTTTGGGTAATGGACGTTCGCCCACTCCGGCTCCGTCATCGTCAACCAATGGCGATAGGCCTTCAGCCGCCATGCCAGCATCCACGCCGGCTCGTTCTTCTTGGCCGAGATCGTGCGGACGATGTCTTCGTTCAAGCCGCGCGGAATCGTCTCTGCCTCGATGTCGGTGACAAAGCCGTATTTGTATTCGCGATTGGCCAGTGCCTCGATTGCTGCTGTGCTCATCTTCTTCTCCTCAACCTGATACGCCTGATATAGATGACAAAAGAGTCAGGTTTAACTGCAAAAAAAACAGCGAGCGAAAAAATCAATTCACGCGCACTGCCGCAGGTAACTTGGCGGCGCTGCGTGCCGGTGTGCTGATCTGCACGAAACGCATATCCACGCCGCCATTGAGCAAGGTCGTCAGCGGCACCTTGTCAAAAACGCTGTTGACGAAATCGGTGATGCTCGTCCAGACCGGCTTCAACCCGCAATCGCCGTGATGCACACAGGTGTCGTGCTGGCCCGTGAACTGGCCGCACAATTCTTCTTCGGACTGAATGCCGCCCAGCACGCGCATCACTTCGCCCAATGAAATCGCGGCGGCAGAGCGCGACAGCTTGTAACCGCCCTTGGGCCCGCGCACGCTTTCGGCCAGGCCACTGCGGCTCAGCATCCAAAGGATTTTTTCAACATAGGCGACCGACAACCCCTCGCGTTCGGCGATGTCGCGCACCAGCAACGTGCCTTCGCCCATCGTTTCCTGCTCCTGCTTGGCCAACTGCAAAAGGCAGCGCATGCCGTATTCTTCTTGTGCGGTAATCTTCAAAATTTGTTTCCTGCTTGATTCCTGTTTTGATCGAACTGTTCTTGAACTGCACGCGCATCCTAGCAAACAGATTTATACCTGACAAGGTTGTCGGGTATGTG
>JANOWX010000481.1:0-2790 GCA_031418175.1 Acidobacteriota bacterium
GGGCGCAAAGGCGGCAATCACCTGTTTCTGGTGAATCAAAAAGAGACCCGTTATTTCAATTGCAGCAAAGAGCCGCTTCCGTATGGCGAACATCTCGTCAACGACGTGCTCAATCGCACGGAAACCGCCATGCCCCAGGCGCATTGTTTTCTGGCGACGGAATTGGCGCTACAGGCGCAGAAGCTGGCGCGCCGATTGAGCTAAGCACAACTGATGCTTCTGGTCTCCCATATGAAACTGCTTCGCATGGAACTTCAAGATGAAACGTAATCGCCTGTTGATTATCTTCTTACTCGGTTGCGGCACTTGCTTCGGCTGGCTTGCCGCCGGACAACAACCTGCGCTGCAAAAATGGCAAAAAGGCAAAGGCTGAGGCTGGGTCTGGGGCAAAGACGATGAAGTCGGCGCGCTCAACGAAATGACCGATGCCTCGCGCCTCGCGGCCTTGCGTCTGGCCGACAAAGGCAAGACCTATGACCTGGGCGTCAATTACGACCGCACGTCATACAAGTGGCCCGGCCACAGCCCCGGCGAGATCATCTCGTTCCGCACGCCCGAAGGCGTCAAACGCCAACGCGATCTGCCCGTGCTGGTCAATGACAACGCCGACAAACTGGCCTGGCACAGCGCAGCGCTGTTTATCAGCGATAACGTCGGCACCCAACTCGACGGCCTGGGCCACATCACCACCGACGACGACAATCATTGGTACAACGGTTTCAAGGAAAGCGACTGGGGCGGCAACTTCGGCGTGCGCAAAGCCGATGCCGCGACGATTCCGCCGATTGTGGCGCGTGGCGTGCTGATTGATGTCGCGGGATCGAAAGGGCTGGACGCCTTGCCCAGCAACTACGCGATCAACGCGCAAGATTTGCAGCAGGCGCTCAGCAAACAACGGACGCAGTTGAAACCCGGCGACGTCGTGCTGATTCGCACGGGCACCTTGCGCTATTGGGGCGCGGCGGGCAGCGATTACGCCAAGATTGCTGAGCACGATTCCGCCGGCATCAGTTTGGAAACGGCCAAATGGCTGGTCGAAGAAAACGGCGCAATGGTAATCGGCAGCGACACCAGTGGCCTCGAATACGGCCCGGCGGAAAAAGACAATGCGGCGTATCGCGCGAAATATCGCTCATTCAATCCGGTGCATCGTTACTTGCTGGTCGAGCAGGGCATTCACATCGGCGAGTTTCATAATCTGGAAGGACTGGCGCGCGCTCAGGTTTACGAGTTCTGTTACAGCGCGGCGACTAACAAGATCAAAGGCGCGGCGGCGGGCTTTACGCTGCGGCCCTTGGCGATTCGCTAGCGCGTTCTGAAATTACGTTTGGCTGATGCAGGACTTACGCATGTGTCGGTAGCCCGCGCGTGAGCAAGGGCTTTTTTCACGAAATCCAAGCCCTTCCTTACGGTCGGGCTACTGACACGGCTGCATTTGCGTAAGTCCTGTGATGAATACCTTGAGCCACGCCCGAATTTCATCGCGCACGCGGCGAAAGATGTGCAGCCGGTATTCATCGTCGCCGACGCCGGGCGCGGGCGGGTCTTCAAAGCTGTGATGAATGCGCTGCGTTTTGCCGGGCCCATTCGTGAAGACCGGGCAGGCTTCGTTGGCGTGATCGCAGACGGTGATGACGTAGTCGAATTGCTGGCCGGCAAATTCGTCTACGTTTTTTGAACGATGCTGCGCGAGGTCAATGCCAAGCTCGCTCATGACTTGAATCGCTTCGCGGCGCACGAAACTGGCGCGCGTGCCGGCGCTATGCACATCAAAGCCTTCGCCGCCATCGTGCCTTAAAATGCCTTCGGCCATTTGGCTGCGCGCGGAATTGCCGGTGCACAGGATCAAGACACGTACTTTGTTGCTCATCAACTCATTCATCGTATGTGCTCTCACTTTCAGGATTCAAGGTTGGATCGGTGCAAACATTCATCACCGTCGCCACAGTCGCAGGCGACTTAGCGTTTCTTGTGACACTTTGCCGCTCAAAGCCGCGCGTAGCAAACCAGCCGACACGCAAAAGAACTCTGAGTAACTCGCCTGGGAAGCGCCCATCCCCCAAATGCTTGCCGCACTTGCGAACCGTCCGTATACTTCGCCGCGTCTCAACGCAAAGGTGGCAAGGACGCGCAGCAGCAGCAGCAGCAGCAGCGTCATGTTAGGCGCTATCGAAATAGCGTCAGCCTATAGGAGTAGAATCAAAAGGAGAAAGAAGCGGTGCAATTATGCAAACCATTCAACTTCCGATAACTGAATACCAAAGGTTGCAAGAGGAATTGGCATTGCTCAAAAACACCGAACTTTTGCAGACCATCAACAAGCTCGTAGACTTTCTTTATCAAGACAAATACGGTTTGTATATGGGCGACTTTACCGAAGATTTAACCGCATACGCTGTCAATCAAGCGTGGGAGGATAAGCCGAGTGCGTGGGACAACGTATAAGCAAAGAGAAATCGTCCTCGTGCCCTTTCCCTAATCGGATTTGAGCAGCACCAAGCGGCGCCCAAACTCTTCACCATCCAGCAAGACCAAATCATCAAAAAGTTCAGTGTCGTCAAAGGTGAATACTTTGAGAAAGTCATGGACAAAATCAAACACCTGATTGAACCCTAAGTTTGATTTGTTTGATAACAACCGCCTGTGAATAGCAGAACAGCTTCGGCACATCCGACCGCGCTACTCGCCTAGCGCCGCAGCCACCCGCAACAACTCCGCCACACTCCACGCCTGCGCAATACACCCGTGCGGTTCGTGCGGCGCGTCCGCATCGAAAATCTCTGACACCTG
>JANOWX010000482.1:0-1901 GCA_031418175.1 Acidobacteriota bacterium
TCAGTAGGCGCTTGTCTTTGATTGACCATGCTCAATCCCAAGGAATCCACCATATTCTGTGGTTTTTGGGGTGTAGGGCTTTGTGATAGCCATTTTTCGGGCTTGGTGAATCAACAACATAGAAAACCTGCTCACTGATTACAAAGGGGTTACGCTTAACCTGGCGCACATGGGTTCTTTACCCGCACACAACTTGTCTGCGGTTGGCGGGTGCGGGTAAAGAACCCGCACCACACTTGTCCGCAAACGCGGCAGGCAAGCGCCAAAATCTCCGCACTGCGCTCAAGTATTTCAATACTGCTGCCGATTGAATCTGCGGCAGTCCCGCTAAACACGCAGTGACCGCCCCTTTCCGGCTGGCCGCGAAATTTGGCGGCTTGCCAGCCAGCTTCCCCGTGCCGCGAATTTTCGCATTTGGTCGAACCCGTTTTCGCGCTGTTGTTCAAGCCTGCTTGAGCGCGGCGAATGGTATCCAACTCATGCTGCAAGGCGATATTTACACCTTCCCGCTGCCCGACCTGATTCAATGGCTGGCGTTCACACGCCGGACGGGCCAACTCAACCTGGCGCAAGGCCCAGACCGCGCGCAGCTTGAAGCGATACGGGCCGGCAAATTGACCGACGCGCCCAGCCACAAACCGCGCCCACGCGTCGAACTCTATTTTGTCGAAGGCGGCATCGCCGGGGCCGCCTTCGCCGGCCGCGGCGCCGTCACGAGCGCCCCTTCGTTGCGGGCCATTTTGGCGAACGCGCTGAATTGGCAGACGGGCCGCTTTACCTTCAGTCTGGAATGCCTGCCCGCCTGGGCTGCCAAAGTCTCACAGACCTATGCGGTCGAACGCTTGCTGCAAGCGGCGCTCGCCGATCAGGCTTCGGCCAAACCTGCCGAGGCGCTGCTCCAATTCGACGGTGCGCCGGCGGAATCTGAAAACTTCACGTTGGCCGAACACTTGCGCCTGTATGCCGTCAGCCGCATTCAACAAGGGGATTTCAAGATTCCCGCCTTGCCCGATTTGGCTGTGCGCGTGCTGGAACTGACCAGCGACGAAAATTTTTCGCTGCGTTCGCTGGGCGCTCTGGTCATCAAAGATCAAGCCGTCGCCGCCCAAATCCTGCGCTACGCCAATTCGCCCTTGTACGGCTATTCGTACCGCGTGGATTCGCTCGAAGCCGCTGTCAAACGCATCGGCGCGGGCGAAGTCGTCAACATCGTACTGGCTGCGGCCATTCAAACCCAGCGGGTAAAGAACGACCGCTTTGCCGCTGAAAGAGAGCATATGTGGCGGCACTCATCGGCGGCGGCCTTTATCGCCAAATCAATTGCCCAAAAAGCCGAACTGAAAAGCAGCCTGGCCTTTTTGTGCAGCCTGCTGATGGATTTGGGCACGACCGTGCTTTACACGATTTTCCAGGACTTGCTCGAACGGCAACGCCTCGCGCGCGGCCTGCCGTCACAAATCGTCGAAACGATCATCTGGGATTATCACCCGCGCATTGGCCGCGTCGTCGGCGAACAATGGCGGCTGCCAAGCTCAGCCATCGAAGCTATGGCCTTTCATCATGGTTTGGAAAAGAACTACTACGACCTGCCTTATGTGGCCGTCACCGCGCTCGCCGATTACCTGGCGACGCTGGCCATCAACACGCCGCGCATAGATTTGGCGCCCGCCCTCGAACGCTTTTCACCCACGTTGCTGGTCAACCATCCGGCGGGAACCTTGCTTAAGCTGACGCTGGATCAAGCGGCGGAAGTGTTGGCCGAATTGCCAAACAACCTGCGGCAATCGCGCGAATTCGTGTTGAGTTGAACGATTGGGACAGTACCGCGCGTGTGAGCAAGCGGTTGGTTGCTGAAGCTACCGCTTGCTCACGCGCGCGGTACTGTCCCTGAGAGCCTCACT
>JANOWX010000483.1:0-7471 GCA_031418175.1 Acidobacteriota bacterium
GATCACCAAAGACAACACGAGCGTCGAGTATTACTGCACGATCTTCACCATCGCCGAATCGCCCGTCAGCAAAGGCGTGCTGTGGACGGGCAGTGATGACGGCCTTGTGCACGTCACGCGCGACAGCCACGCGGCCAAGCCCGTCTGGGAAAACGTCACGAAGAACGCGCCTGGCTTGCCCGAATGGGCGCAGATCAATTCCATCGAAGCCTCGCCGCACGATGCCGCGACGGCCTATTTCGCCGCGACGCTTTACAAGGCCGACGACTTCCGCCCGTATCTTTACAAGACCAACGATTACGGCAAGACGTGGAAGAAGATCACGGCGGGCATCCCCGACAACGCCTTCACGCGCGTCATCCGCGAAGACCCCAACCGGCGCGGGCTGCTTTACGCGGGCACCGAAACCGGCATGTACGTTTCCTTCAATGACGGCGAAAGCTGGCAGTCCTTCCAGCTCAACCTGCCCGTCGTGCCGATCACCGACCTCGCCGTGCACAAACGCGACAAGGATTTAGTCGTCGCCACGCAAGGCCGCAGTTTTTGGATCGTTGACGATCTGACCGTGCTGCATCAGTGGCCCCAAGGAAATAACACGATTGCCGACGTGCATCTCTTCAAACCCGAAGAGTCGCATCGCATGCCCGGCGGCGGCGGACGTGGCGGCGGCGCAGCAGCCATCGGCGAAAACCCGCCCTCTGGGGCTACGATTTGGTTTTATTTGAAGGACAAACCAAAAGGCGACATCGCGCTCGAAATCCTCGACGCCGCAGGCAAATCGGTGAAGAAGTTTTCGAGCAGAGCGCCCGAAGCGGGTGACGCGCCCGCAGCCGGTGGACGCCGTGGCGGCTTCGGCGGCCCCGCGCGCGTGCCCGCCGAAAAAGGCTTGAATCGGTTTGCCTGGGATTTGCGCTATCCCGACGCGACGACTTTCCCCGGAATGATCCTGTGGTCGGGCAATACCTCAGGCCCACGCGCCGTGCCGGGTTCGTATCAAGTCAAATTGACAGTTGACGGCAAGACGTTGACTGAGCTGTTCGAGGTACGCCAAGACCCGCGCGTGCCGACGACGTTGGCGGAGTTCCAAAAGCAATTCGATCTGCTGGTCAAAATCCGCGACAAGTTCTCTGAGACCAGCGAAGCCATCACCGCCATCCGCGACATCAAGCGCCAGACCGACGAATACGCCAAACGCGTCGCTGGGCAGGCCGAGCTGAAACTGGTGGTGGATGCGGCCAAGGCTTTGAATGACAAGCTCACCGCCGTCGAAGTCGAGCTTTACCAAGTCAAAAACCAGAGCGGCCAAGACCCGCTCAATTACCCGATCCGGCTCAACAACAAAATCGCCGCGCTGGGCGGTTCGGTCGCGGTCAGCGATACGCAACCGACTGACCAGCAGGTCGCCGTTTACGAAGACCTCGTCGCCAGGATCAACGCGCAACTCGACAAGTTGAAACAGGTGCTGGCGACGGACGTGCCTGCATTCAACAAGCTGGTGCAGGAAAAACAGGTGCCGGCGGTGTTTGTAAAGCCGCAACGCTAGTCCAAGCGGCAAACCCAGCCCGACTCTATCCAACGCTCACTTACCGGAGCTGCGATAGAGTCGGGTATCACAACACCAACCAAAATAAATGATTCGGTCGTGATAACTTCCTGCCTCTGACAAATTCACCAACCCACGCGTAAAAAATTGCCGTTGCCAGCTAACAAGTTGCCTATCCAACCAAAGCGCGCAAAGAGAAATGCTATGATAAGGTTGTTGGCGTGGTTGTGTTGATTGACCTCAACCTCGACAGCGATAACCAGTACGGAAAGAGGCTCAATGCAAGCAACTGAACAAGACGTAAATAAAATCTTTCGCTACGGTGCAGCTTGGTTACGGGCAGATTTCCACCTGCATACCAAAGCCGACAAAGAGTTCAAATATACCGGTGATGAAAACTCCTTCGTTGCCGAATACGTAGCCGGTTTGCGTAGCGCCAACATTCAGGTAGGCATAATCGCCAATCACAACAAGTTCGATGCGAATGAATACAAGGCTTTGTTTAAGGCTGCGAAGAGAGAGGAAATTCTGTTGCTGCCGGGTGTCGAACTCTCTGTCAATGACGGAGCGAATGGGATTCACACCGTGGTAGTGTTCAGCAATGATTGGCTTCAGACCGGCGATCATATCAACCCATTTCTGACTGTGGCTTTTGAGGGAAAGAGACCGAGCGAATATGAACATGAAAATGGCCGCAGTTCGTTGAGCTTGCTCGAAACGATCAAGAAGCTAGAAGGCTATAACAAAGATTTTTTCCTGGTCTTCGCCCACGTAGAACAGAATAGCGGCTTGTGGGACGAACTAGAGGGTGGCCGCCTGACAGAGTTAGGCCAAAACGAATTTTTCCGTCGCAAAACGCTCGGCTTTCAGAAAGTTCGCACTCACGATAAACCAGATAAAAAGTGCCGCGTGAAGGTGAAACAGTGGCTCGGCAATTGGTATCCTGCCGAAGTTGAGGGGTCGGATTGTAAGTCCGTTGAGAAAATCGGTGAGGGGCCAGCATGTTTTCTGAAGCTTGGGGATTTCACTTTTGAATCGGTGAAATATGCCTTGAGCGATTACCCAAACCGTGTAGCAGCGGAACCTGTCAGTTACGCACATTCGCACCTCCGCAGTCTCACGTTTGAAGGCGGGGCTTTGGCTGGGCAAGAGATCGCCCTTTCACCTGAGTTAAACTGTTTAATCGGTATTCGCGGCAGCGGAAAGTCCTCCATTCTGGAATGCCTTCGCTATGCGTTGGACATTCCTTTTGGCGACAAGGCGCTGGATCAGAAATACAAGCAAGACTTGTTACGTCATGTGCTGGGCAGCGGAGGAAAGGTGATTGTGCGTGCAGTAGATCGCCACGGTCAGCCCTTCGAAGTGCAGCGCATTCTCAACCAATCTCCTGACGTCTTCGTGAATGGCATACGGCAGCCTGGTATCTCAATTCGAGAGACTGTCATCCATCAACCCATCTATTTTGGACAAAAAGACCTTTCCAGTTCAGGCGAAGGCTTTGAACGCGACCTTGTCGAAAAGCTACTCAGCGAGAAACTGCAAGACGTACGCCGGCGCATTGAAGAGCAAAAGGCACGGGTGGACATTGTCGTAAAGCGGCTTGACCAATTGGCGCAGGGCGAAAATCAGATCAGGGAATATCAAGACAAGAAGCACGACGCAGAGTTCCGGCTGAAGGTGTTTAAGCAATTGGGCGTAGAGGAGAAACTTCAGCGGCAGTTAGGGTTTGAGGCTGATGGGAGAAGAATTACCGATACGATTACCTTGGCGGAGCGCTCTCTGGTCGCGTTGCGGGAATTCCTTCAGTCGTATGAAGACGACGTGAATAATATTCGCAGTTATGCGTCAGCCGAAAACATCGCGTTTATGGTCGAATTCTTCCAGCTCTACGACCGTTTTCTCACGGCCTTTACCACAATCAAAAACAGTGAGGAAATCAGTGCTGCTTGCCTGACAGATTTGCGCGCTAAACGCGAAGCCTTCATCCAGTTAGAACAAGAGCAAAAAGAATTATTTGCCGAAATCCAACGACAGATAGCGGCGGAACTCAAGAGTCAGGGACAGCCTTCCGTCCAGACCGATGATTTTCTGAAGTTACGTCAAACGGCTGAACAAGCGACTCAGATGCTTGAAGCCCTGGCTAAACAGCAAGCTACGCTGACAGCCGTCGAGCAAGAGCTTTGGATAGAGTTAGGCACACTGCACGATCTATGGCACGAAGAATTCAGACAAGTGCAAGCCGAACTTGCCAAAGTTAATGCTCACCATACCTCGCTAACATTGGAAACTGAATTTAAGGGAGAGAAAAACGCGATGCTGGCCTTTATGAAGGAAATGTTCAAAGGCAGCAAAATTCGTGAAGCCAGCTTAGACATACTGGTCAAAGATTACGCGGATTTTGGCGAAATGCGACGACAATGGGCAGACACACGCGCCAAAGCTGGAAGCAACCCGGAAATTTTTGATGATTACTTTCGCCGTAATCTGGGAACGCTGTTGACCTGGCAACCACCCAATCGTTTTACCATCAAGTATCGCGGCAAGGAACTGAAGCAGCACTCGCTGGGACAACGCGCCTCAGCGCTTATTCTTTTCGTGCTCAGCCAGCAGGAAAACGATGTAGTCATCATTGACCAACCTGAAGACGACCTCGACAACCAGACAATTTATGCGGACGTCATCAAATTGATCTGCGAAATGAAGGTAAAGACTCAATTTATCTTTGCCACGCACAATGCTAATTTCCCCGTACTGGGTGATGCTGAGCAGGTGCTCTCTTGCCGCTATACTAATGACCAAATCTCCATTTTAAGTGGCGGCGTTGACAGCGCCGTAATACAGCAAGAGATCGTAAACATCATGGAAGGCGGCGAGGAAGCCTTTCGGCGGCGCAAGGAGATTTACCAGATATGGAAACCACGGAACTGATCGAAATCATTGGACGCGGCGAAGACAGCCATCATCAGTTTAAGGAGGATTTCCGCAATGCGGACTCGCTTGCGGCGGAACTGGTGGCCTTCAGCAACTCTGACGGCGGGCAACTATTCATCGGAGTGACTGACGCTGGGCAAGTGATCGGTTTGACGGCCCAGGACATCAGGCGCTTGAACCAACTGGTTTCCAATGTCGCTTCGGAAAAAGTCATCCCACCCATTAACCCGCAGACAGAAAATGTGGCGCATCCGAACGGGCTGGTGCTGGTGCTGTCTGTAGTGGCGGGCATCAGCAAACCATACATGGGCAAAGACGGAACCATCTGGGTGAAAAGCGGCGCGGATAAGCGACGGGCTACTTCCCGCGAAGAAATTCAGCGCATGTTTCAGAGCGCAGGCTTGATTCATGGCGATGAACTTCCAGCGAATGGCCTGGGTGTAGGCGACCTCGACTTGGCCTACTTCAGCAACTTTTTCCAGCGCGAATATAACGATCCTTTAGAGCGCCAAGAAACGCCATTGCCGCAATTACTCGAAAATCTAAATCTCGCACGGAATTCTGTCCTGAACATTGCTGGAGCGCTACTGTTTGTCGCACGTCCGCAACTTCGGTTGCCGGTTTTTCTGGTCAAGGCAGTCGCCTATCCCAGTAACGAGCCTGACGAAAATCGCTATCTGGACAGCCAGGACATCACCGGCAAGCTCGCGGACGTATTCCAGAAAACCCTCGGGTTCATTTTGGCGAATCTCCGCCATCAACAGGGGGATCAGGGAGTCAACTCCACCGGCGAGCCTGAAATCGCGCGCATCGCTTTGGAAGAATTGATTGCCAATGCGCTGATTCACCGAGACTATTTCATTTCCGCGCCCGTGCGGGTCTTTGTCTTTGCCAACCGCGTCGAGATCATCAGCCCGGGCCATCTGCCCAATAATCTGACCATCGAAAACATCAAGCATGGGATTTCAAACATTCGCAATCCCATTCTGGCCTCGTTCGCTGCGCGCTTGCTGCCGTATCGCGGACTGGGAAATGGTATCCGCTGGGCAATCAAAGCTCATCCTCGCATTGAGTTTACCGATGATCGTGCGGGAAACCAGTTTAAGGTGGTGATAAGGCGCGCCTGAAACCGCATGTTCGCAAACGCCTCAGCCATTGAATTAATTCAGCCGCAATCCCCGCCAGCTATGGTCACACGGGCCATAAAGGCGTAGACTGCCCCCGTCACCAATAAAATTCTACACTCCACAAAACAAGGACCGCCTGCTACCGAAAGGCTTTTTCTGAAAATTCTCCTTTACAACCCTGACAACGGGGTGACGCGCAATTTCATGCCGCACCTCTGGATGTTCCTGCTGCAAGCGCTCACCCCGCCCGAACACGAAGTCATCTTGATTGACGGCAACGCGCAGGCGATGGATGAAGCCGGGCTGGCCCGCTTCGTGCGCGAAAACAACATCGGCCTGGTCGGCATCGGCGCGATGACGCGGATGATTGCCAAGGCCTATCGCATGGCCGATGCCGTGCGCGCCGTGGGTGTGCCCGTCGTGATGGGCGGGCCGCACATCACCGAAGTGCCCGACGAACCGCTGGGCCGTGACGGCGGGCCGCAGCACGCCGACGCCATTGCGTTGGGCGAAGCCGATGAAACCTGGGCGCAGATCGTGGCCGATGCCGCGCGCGGCGAGTTGAAAGACATTTACAAACCCGTGGGCGAAGACGGCAAAGAGCGCAAGCCGAGTTTGCAGCCCTATCCGAAGATTCCGTGGGAATCCATGAATCTCGAACAGTTCGACATCATCCCGAAATTCTTATCGCCGCTGTTGAGCCGCTTAGGCGGCGGCTGGGGCACGTTCCGCATCATTCCGATCGAGTCGGGACGCGGCTGTCCGTATGGCTGCGAGTTTTGCACGGTGACGGGCTTCTTCGGCGATTCGATCCGCTTTCGCAGCAATGAGTGCGTGGTGAATGAATTGTTGCGGTTGAAAGCCAGATCGAAAAGCGAGCACGGCCAGACGGCGGTGTTTTTCATTGACGACAACTTTGCGATCAACATCAAGCGCACCAAATCATTGTTGCGCGACATCATCGCCGCCAACGCGCAAGTGTTCTGGACGGCGCAAATCAGCGCCAATTTGCTCAAAGACGAAGAACTGGTTGACCTGATCGCCGCCGCCGGGGGCAAGTGGATATTCATCGGCATGGAATCCCTAGACCCGGCGAACCTGGCCGACGTGAATAAAAACTTCAACAAGCCCGCCGATTACGCCGCCGTGCTGAACCGCCTGGCGCAACGCAACATCGTGGCGATCACTTCGTTTATTTTCGGGCTGGATAACGACACCGTGGGCGTGGCTGACCGCACGCTGACCCAGATACGCGAGTGGCCGCCGGTCTTGCCGGTCTTCGGCCAGTTGACGCCGTTCCCTTCGACGCCGTTGTATGCACGCTTGCTGGCGGCGGGACGTTTGACGCGGCCCAAACACTGGCTGGATTTTGCGCCCTACAAGATGGCGCATACGCCGCTGAAAATTTCGGTTGAAGACGCGCAAACCGAAGTGTTTCAGGCGTGGACGGATTCATACAGCCCGGAGGCCATTGAACGCGCCGTGGATGCGTTGGCGGGCAAACCCATCTGGTTGCAGATCAGCATGTTCATCGGACGGCTGAGCTTTCGCGGCATTTACTTCCCGCAAATGGGCCGGCTGGCCTGGTTGAAAGTAGCCTGGCAAAATCGGCGCACGATTGCGAAGCTGGTGCGCGAGGGCTTCCGCAAAGGACTCAAAGAACGCCCAGCCTCAGTCGTCATTCCGGTGGTTGTCGCGCCTGAACAGCAAAAGATCTAGGTCCGGGCTTGCGCAAAAGCGCGGACGATTTATGCCAAAGAGCATGGAGTTGAGGGGTGAGCCTGTGTTTGTGTTTTTTTAAACAAGGTGAATGCGGAAAAACAAGGTAGTTGGGGTTTTTGCTGGGGTTTTCGGGCCGGGTACAGCGTGA
>JANOWX010000484.1:0-8835 GCA_031418175.1 Acidobacteriota bacterium
CTACGGTTTGCAGCACGCGCGCCAGCGGCGCCCACCAGACCGCGAGCAGTTGCAGCCCAATCACCATCGCTGCCGCGCCCCAGACATATCCATTCGTGAACAGTCCGGTCAGCGCCGAGCGTGAGCGCGAACGACAATTGAAAAGATGCCCAAGTTGAGCGCCGACCAGCGCCAGCATTGCTATGGTGCGAGCGTGCGCGCCTGCGCCATAAGCGTTGAGCGCCCAGAGATACGCCGCCAGCCCAAACGCGCCGAGCATTACGCCTTGCCAACTAATCGAAATCAGCAACGAGCGCGACAGCAACGATTCCGTTGATGAGCGCGGACGCTGTTGCATCACGTCGGGCGCGGGCGGTTCGACGGCGAGCGCGAGCGCGGGGAATACATCGGTGACGAGATTGACCCAGAGAATTTGCAGCGGGAGCAAGGGCAGCGGCCAGCCGATGGCAATCGCCGTGAAGATCATCACGACTTCGCCAAGATTCGAGCTGAACATGAAGTTTACGAACTTGATGATGTTCGCGTAAATCGCCCGCCCGCCCGCGACTGCGCCGACGATGGTGGCGAAGTTGTCATCGGCCAGCACGACATCGGCGGCTTCTTTGGCGGCTTCACTACCGCGTTCGCCCATCGCAATGCCGATGTCGGCGCGCTTGAGCGCAGGCGCGTCGTTGACGCCGTCGCCTGTGACCGCGACGACTTCACCGGCTTTTTGCAAGGTCTCGACGATGCGCAATTTGTCTTCGGGCGAAACGCGCGCAAACACCGTCACGGTGTGCGCGAGTTCAGTCAGTCGCTCAGGACTCGCGTCGGCGAGTTCGCGCGCGTGCAATGCCAGCGGTTCCGCTTCGTCGCTTAGTTTGAGTTCGCGTGCGATGGCGCGGGCGGTGTTGAGTTGATCGCCGGTCAGCATCACCGTGCGGATGCCAGCGGCGTGCGCTTGCTGAATCGCGGCGGCGGCTTCGGCGCGCGGCGGATCAATCATTCCGACCAGCCCGAGCAGCGTGTAACCGCTCGCGCTTTCGGCTTCGGCGGCGTCGTCTGAACCGTCTTTGCCCAGTTGTTTTTCTGCCAGCGCGAGTACGCGCAATGCGTGATCGGCCATCTGTTCGTTGGTGGCGAGCAAGCGTGCGCGCGCTGCTTCATCAAGCGACGCGCAAGCCTCAAACACTACGCCGGGCGCGCCTTTGAGCAACGCGAGGCGCGTTCCGTCAGGCATGCGATGAATGGTAGTCATCCGTTTGGAGTCTGAATCAAAAGGCCGCTCCGCCAGCTTCGGATATTCAGCACGCATTTGCGCGACATCAACTTTTAGCCCGTGCGCAACGACGAGCAATGCGATTTCAGTAGGGTCGCCGGTCGCGCGTTCTTTGTCTTTTGCTTCAGGATGAAAAGCCGCTTCGTTGCAAAGCACGCCGGCGCGCACGGCGCGGTTCAGCAATTCGTCAGTGGCGGGCGGAGCGTCAAGTTTGATGGCATTGCCGTTGGCGAGTTGGTATTCGCGCACCGTCATGCGGTTCTCGGTTAGCGTACCGGTTTTGTCAGAGCAGATAACGGTCGTGCTGCCCAACGTTTCGACAGCGGACAAGCGGCGCACGATGGCACGTTCGCGCGCCATGCGCAGCACGCCCAGCGCGAGGATGAGCGTCGTGACGGCGGGCAAGCCTTCCGGCACGGCGGCGACGGCGAGGCTGATGCCGACTTCGATCATCGCCCACCACGTTTCACCGCGCAGCCAACCCATCACTATCACGGCGGCGGCAATGACCAGCACCAGCAACACCAAGTGACGACCCATTTCATCCAGTCGGCGTTCGAGCGGTGTAGCTTCATCAGGGACGCTGGCGACCAGATGTCCGATCTTGCCCATTTCGGTTTGCGCGCCCGTCGCAGTGACCACGGCCACGGCGTGTCCGGCGGCGATGATCGTGCCGAGATACAGCATCGAATGGCGTTCGGCCAGCACGGATTCGGCGGCAACGGCGGCGACGGCTTTCTCGACCGGCGCGCTTTCGCCGGTCAGAGCGGATTCTTCGGCGCGCAAACTCGCGGCTTCGAGCAAGCGCAAGTCGGCGGGTACGCGGTCGCCTGCGTTCAAGATCACTACATCGCCGGGCACGAGTTCAGCGGTATCAATCATGGCTTCGCGTTGCTCGCGCCGGACGCGCGCCGTCGTGTGCGAAGAAAGCCGCAAGGCGTTGAGCGCGCGTCCCGCCTGCCATTCGGTGACAAAGCCGATGAGCGCGTTCAGGCCGAGTACGACGAGAATGGCGACGGCTTCGACTTTATCGCCGGTCAGCCACGCGACAACGGCGGCGACGGAGAGCAGGGCTACGACGAGGCTTTTGAATTGATCAAGCAGGATGCGCCACGCGGCGCGCGATTGCGCCGTGGCGAGCGCGTTGTCGCCGTAACGCGCGCGGCGTTGCTCGACTTCGGCTGAATTCAAACCGACTGCCGAATCAACCGTTAAACTTTGAGCCACTGCTGCCGCTTCCAGCGCGTGCGGTGCTTGAACTGAGGACTCAGTTGGCGGACTGTCGGCGGGTAATCCCATTGCTACAGCGGAAGCAGAAAGACTCATAATGACCTCACTATGGCACGCTGCGCTTGAACGATAGCTGACCCAGCCGGGTCGTCGCTTTCCCGGTAAGCTGGCATTTGATCCGCAATGCGTTGCACGGCGGAATCTAGGGCTTCAAGCTTTGTTTTCATTTCCCCTGCCAAAACACTATCTCGATAAGAACCCAAAATAAGTTTGACCGAGATCAGAAACACACCCGCTTCCAGTAATAGATCGTGGGTAAGCCCTACGGTGAACAGGGCCAGGGCAAAAAGCACGAAGGTAATCACGATAATTAACAGGGACGCCGTGCCAACGTGCTTAGTAATACCGAACATGGTTAGTCTTCCTTTTCGCTGTGGTTCTGACCGTTATTCACTGCCGCGCGGCGGCGTACGATTTCGACTGAGCAAGTCGCGCCGGTGGTTACGGCCAGCGCCACCGAACCGAACAGGAACCGCTCGCCCCACCCATAACCGTGTGAGCCGAGGACAATCAAGTCGGCTTGCCCAAGCTCGGCCTGCTGCAAGATGACTTCATGGGCACGGCCCAGCACAGCCTCTGTTGTGATTGCGAACTGCTCACCGGCGCGGCTGCGGAGCCGCTCGACCGCGCGGGTGAGAGCAGTGCGCGCCTGTTCCTCACCGGCTTTTTCCAACTGGGAGTAATAAGATTCAGGCAACGAGCGAGTCTCTTCGGTGGGGGTGAAGGACAGTTCAATCACCGAAATGACTTTGATCTCGCTGCCCTCCGGCCACGAGCGCGCGGCGACTGCGTCCACGGCCAACTCTGCCTGCTGAGAGCCATCAACCCCGATGATGATGCGCACCGGGCGAGTGCTTAAATCGGCACCACCACGTGCAATACGCACTGAACAAGGGGCGTTCGCCGCTACCTTGTGCGAGACACTACCCAGCATCAGGCGGGCCAGCGCCGTGTGGCCGTGTGAGCCGATCACGATCAAATCTGCTTCCCATTGTTCAGCTTTCTCGATCACTTGGCGTGCTGGCGAGCCAGCGGCCGCCTCGGCCCGCACTTCCCAGGTCGGGAAGGCTGATTGAAGGTAATCGCCCGCCCGCCGCGACAGGGCGAGAGCTTCCTTTTCTCCGCCGCCCGGACTTTGCGAAAGAGGTGGCGCAAGAATCTCGTAACTCGATGGCGGCGGCAGCCAATGTTCGGCCACTGAGAGAATGACCGCCTCAGCCTCGCGGGGCAGGCCGGCGCGGCGCAGATCCTCCAGCGCGGCATCAGCACAACTCGACCCGTCATAAGCAATCAGGATTTTCATTCGTGGATTCATCATCTTTTCTCCTTCAGGATTTTTCATCCGTGGATTCATCATCTCGGCAAGACGTCACACCTTCAACTCTTCGCGCGTAAGCAGGTAACGCAGAATTTGATCGCGCGAAATCATCCCCGCCAATTTGCCATCGGCTAAGGCGGGCAACTGATTGATGTCTTCGCGTCCGATGATTTCGAGGGCTTCACTGACAGGCGTATCCGGCGACACGGTGCGCAGTTCACTGAGCGGACGCATCACGTCGTAAACCAGCGTGAACGGCCAGCGCGCTTTGGGAACGGCTTTGACTTCGTGTGGCGTAATCAGTCCCGTCACGATGCCTTGTTCGGCGACCAGAAAGCAGCGGCGTCCGGTGTGCAGCAAGGATTCGTTGACGAAGGTTTGCAGGTTGTCGTTGCCGTCCACCAGCGTGCAATCGAGCGTCATCAAATCGCCGACGGTTACACCGCGCAAGCGTTCGGTCATTTCCTGCTGGGCATAAGTGGCCTTGGCCGCATTGAGCAGGAACCAGCCGATAAAGGCCATCCACAAGCCGCTGAAGCCCGCGCCGCCGAAAAAGCGAACGATGCCCAGCAGGATAAACCCGAAGGCGACCACCTGCCCTGTCCGTGAAGCAATGCGCGTCGCCCGCGCGGCGCTGCCCGTGTACCACCAGACCAGCGCGCGCAGCATCCGTCCGCCGTCCATCGGAAAGCCCGGCAGCAGGTTGAAAACCGCCAGCCCCAGATTGATGAAGCCCAGCCAAACCAGCATCGCCATGGGCGGCGTAGTCGGTTCGATCATCACTCGCCAGCCCAACAGCCACGCGAGCAGCAGGCACACGCAGCCAATCATTGCGCTGGCGACGGGGCCTGCGAGACTGACCAGAAATTCGGTCTTCGCGTCTTCGGCTTCTTTCTCGAATTGGGCTACGCCGCCGAGTGCAAACAAGGTAATCGAACGCACTGGCAGTCCGCGTCGTTGCGCCACCAGCGCGTGCGCGAGTTCGTGTGCGACGATGGCGGCAAAAAAGAGTAGGGCTGTGCTGATCGCCATGCCCCAAATCACGCCGCGTCCCCAGGTCGGATGCGCCGTCCCGAAATGCCCGGAGAGCGAGAACGCAATCAGCACCGCGATGAACAGCCAACTGTAATGCAAGCCGATTTTGATGCCGAAGAGGCGGCCCAGTTTAATTTGTGCTTCCATATTTTCTTTCTGTACCTGGCTATGCTTGCCACACCGTATGTTATTCGCGCAGAACAAAGGAGGTGTTAAGTAGGTGGGCAAAAACAACCAGGCAGTTAGACAGGATTGACAGGATTTATTGGTGGATTTACCGGATTCAAACGGCGCAGTGCTGACGAAGTGTCCAACGCTTTCTTGTTAATCCTGTTAGCAATCTTGTTAATCCTGTCTAGACCTGCTTATTATTTTTGCCGCTGGACTTAGCATCTTCGGTGTGCGCAGATGTTGCTGTCTAATAGTGGACAGAGCTGGAAAGAAAGGCTGTGGCAACACGGATGGCGGGTGAATGGCTGGATATGGCTGAGGTAGGTTCCCTTTATGCGGAAAGCCGGGGCGGAAATGGATAAGACCGCCCCAGCTTTCCTGCGTGCCCTTTAGAAACCGGTCAACCAATTCCACACCACCGACCACCAGATCGTGCTAGCGGTAGAAGCGGAAGTCGCGGGTGCGGCCCCTGTTGGTGTTGCGGCTGGCCGGATCGGCGGCAACTCTTGTCCACACTTGCTGGTGCCGTCTTCATTTAGCCTACAGCCGCTACTTACGGCGCCACCACTCGGCGGCCGGCCCTGGGCCACTGTCGCAGTCGTCAGCGCAGACAGCAGCACGAAGCTGGCGAAAATCATTGTCCATTGCTTGTTCATTTTTCTCCTTCTCAATTCGATTTATGCGTTGAGCCATTCTTTGCAGTGCCGACTTATGTTATGAGGCTGAGCTTCTCAGCCTCATAACATAAGCCGCTGCGAGAAACGACCCGAAGAACGAATTCAATTTAAGCTTTATGGGAGAGGCTGTCTGTGCAGAAGGGGACGTGAGGATTTTTAGTAACATAGGCACCTAGGTCGTTGCCGCAAGGCCTGCCAATCGCACGGGTTGTTTGTAGTCCCGCCTTCAGGCGGAATGTTCAATTGCCCAACCTTCCGGCTAACCTTACTGATGCGGAGCCTCGGCCATCGCTCTGCAGTACGAGCCTATGCGATTGTGCCCCAGCCTGCCCGGCGGCGTTTTGCATGCTTGGTCTGGTGCCGCGCTTCGGCTTCCTCAATCGAATGCGTTTCCGTCAGTTTGGCATCGTGTTTGGCCATGACAACCAGCTTTTGATAATGCTGATGAAGCACCGCCATCTCTGCTTCCGTAAGGTCTTCGACATCTATGAGCCGATTACTGGCTCCCTCCATGGCGGCGACAATTTCGTTGAGCTTCAGATGGATGGCCAGCGCATCCTTGTTCTGCGTGCGTTGAATCAGAAACACCATCAGAAAGGTGACAATGGTCGTGCCGGTGTTGATCACCAGTTGCCAGGTATCCGAAAAGTGGAACAGCGGCCCAGTGATTCCCCAGACGAAGAGCACAGCCAACGCGATGACGAACGCCTCGGAGGTTCCAGTAGCTTTCGTCGCTTGCAGTGAAAAGCGCTCGAGGATTAACCCCAGCCCCGCCCTTTTCTTGCGCCCCATAGCTGAATCTCCTTCCCAGATACTGGCTCTGGTTTGTGGATCGCCCTTTTACCGCTAAGACGTCGGATCTTTTTGTCGGGTCGCCGTCACGCCGTGGATGATCGCCAGGCCAATCAAACAGACAACGCCGACTCCGATCCACTTCTGAGGCACGTGCAGCATGTTGGCGCCCATCCCTAAGCCGACAATCAATACGATGTAACCGATGATGTATATCCCGAATGACATTTGATTCTCCCTAACTGTGTTTCGTAACGGTTGCGGTGACCCGCAATGACTCTCACCATCAAGCGCCGCCCAACCAACTACCTGTCTCTATTTGGACTTGGAAGCCGTCAAATCACACAATGGCAGCCATTTCTCGCCGCCGTTTTTTTTCCAATCCCAATGAATCGTCAAAGTATTGCCATCGTCGCTAAACCCAAATGTGGCGCGTTGTGCTTCTCCGGTATACGTCCAAACCTTGTCGCTGACAGTTACTTGATAAGTCGGGGCATTGCCCGCATTGTCGAAGAAACGCGAGGAATATTCCCGGCTTTCAGCGTCGTAACCGATGACTTCCATCCCGTTGAATTCCGCGTTGCCGACACGCCCATCCCAACGGTTCACCAGAAAGAAACCGCCCGGCTGCCATTCGCAGGTTTGTACAAACTTCATTTTGACGGACGAGACCTGCAAGCTCTCGTTAGACTGTCCTTCGGCATAAGACTGCCCTTCCACGTCCCACTTGCCGACAAATACATCCAGACGCTTGTGTTCGGCCCTGGGCGTGGGCGGCTCTGGAGACTGGCTTTTCGCTTTGCTTGCTTGCTGTGACATTTTCCAACTCCTTTTGTTTTTATGTAGATACTTTAAGCGGTTTGTCTATCGCCGTAAGTTTCAAACGAAAGCCCCACAACGACCGAGTTGACGTTGGCAAAACCGCCAACACGCAACACCAAGTTTTACGAATGTCACTCATTACCCGGGGGTTGCGTGTTGCGGTTTCGCTTCATCAGACAGCGCGTTTTAACTCATCCACAAACTTCAATGCCTCGCGCCGTACGTGGTCGGCCAGGCGCGGGTCAACGATGCTTTTAATGCGACCGGCTTCAATGCCCCGCGCCGCTTTCGTTTTGAAATCCAGAATGGTTTCTGCTGCGCACAGCATCGCGTTGGTCTCCGGGTTTTCAACCAGCAAACCAACAACAGTCGCCGGTTCGTGAACAAATGCGACGGCCTCTCCGCCAATGCCGCGTACTCACTTCGCCTTGTAGCCATCCGTTACCTCGCCCTTATGAGCTGCGAAGGCGGCAAGGACTTCTCCTTTCTCGCGAGCAGGCACTTTGGCCCAGTCAAGGGTGCGGCCTAGCTCGGCCGCGACCTCGTCGAATTCCGCAGGCGAGATCTTGAGATCCCGATGAGCATTTTCAAGGCCCAAAGGAGTACTTCCCGGCTTTGTCGGCGAGTATTTGAATGGCCCGCCCGTGATCTCGCAGACCCATAAGGTTCGCATGAACTTGAGGCCGGGCAACCTTCCCAGGTTGTTCCGGTGCCAGTTTCTTAGGGCTGGGTTCTTCGAGTTCTTTCCTACGATCGGGTTCTTCACAAGCGCGTCGCTAAAGTGGTCAACCACCCCGGCGATGGCGAAGACGCCGCCCAGGCGTTCGTACAGACTCTTCTCAGTCTGAGCAGCGGCTTGCATGGAAGTTGCGATGAGAATGACTGTTAGAGCCATTACCTTCACGAATGATCTAATGATTGAAATTTGTGTTCTCATGGTTTTATTTCCTTCTGTTTTGCTTTGATAACAAGCGTCGTTCCTAGTCAGTCGCTAATTTCCATACTTCGACCTAGACCGCTCGTTTAAGCTCGTCAACAAATTTGAGAGACTCGCGTCGAACGTGGTCTGCCAGCCGCGGGTCAATGATGCTTTTAATGCGACCTGCCTCGATGTCGCGCGCCGCCTTCGTCTTGAAATCAAGAATGGTTTGCGCCGCGCTGAGAATCGCATCGGTTTCCGGGTTTTGAACCAGCGAGCCGACGACGGTGACCGGCTCATGAACGATTGCCGATGCGACGCCCCCGAGGCCGCCTTTATGCAGGTCGGCAAAAACTCGGCCCGTATTCAGCGCGGTCTCGATCAACTCATATTCATCCGGGTCAAGCAGGTGGGCGACGAAGCGGGCGTGCTCATCCATGATGTTCGTCCAGAACGTCGTCACTTCGGTTCGATCCAGTTCGGACTCTCCCTGCGCCAATGTTTCAAGACGGCGCGTCCAGCGTTCCGCCTCATGCCTGGTGTGGTCAAAGAA
>JANOWX010000485.1:0-12087 GCA_031418175.1 Acidobacteriota bacterium
CCCACCGCCCCGGCCACCTCACCCAGCGTCAGTTCCAGCTCGCTCAGGTTGCTATAGCTGATGGCTGCGCCTTTCCACTCCTCCACCTTGGCGTCCATTTCACCAGACAACCGCATCGGTTCGAGGGACTCAGTCAGCCGACCTAAGGCGCGCAGGCGGACGGCGACAGCGTTCGATAGCACTGCTTGGGTGCTTTCTTTGAGCGCAGGCGAGACGCAGCTCCACGGTTGCTCGCAGAAGTCAGCGCGTAATAGCCGATCGAACAACGAAAGCCGTGACGCAGCGAAATTCCGCCGCGTGATAATTTTTCCCCGGGACGTTTCCCACATGCAGGATTGACAGCGCGACGGCAGGTGCGCGAAAACAGCGGCAGCAATCCCGGCTGTGAATTTGCGCGGCGGGCCAATCCGTTTCACGATCCGGTGAAGCACCACGCGGTAACTGTGGCAATCGCCTAAGGGGCGCAGCAACCAAACCAACAACGGCAGGTGCTTTCGCGCGCCTGCCTTGAAAGGAACGTCAATGATCGAACGCAGAACGATGCTCAAGGGTGCCGGCGCGGCACTCACCACTTCCCTGTTCACCGGGCGCGTCAAAGGCGCCAACGACCGCCTCGCCGTCGGCCACATCGGCCTGGGCGCGATGGGTTCCAGCAATCTGGGCTTCGCCCTGAAACATCCCGAGGTGCAGGTCGCCGCGCTGTGCGATGTTTACCAGCCGCACCTGGAAAAAGCCGTCGCCACGGCCGGCAAGGCGAACGTCACGCCGAAATCCGTCAAAGACTTTCGTGAAATTCTCGCCGACAAATCCATTGACGCCGTCTGCATTTCGACGCCCGATCACTGGCACGCTTACATGACTGTCGAAGCCTGCAAAAGCGGCAAGGATGTCTTTGTCGAAAAGCCCGCTTCGGTCTATGTCGAAGAAGGGCAGAAGATGGTGCAGGCCGCGCGCAAGTACAACCGTGTCGTCCAGGCCGGCACGATGCAACGTTCGGGCGGCTATTTCAAAAAGGCAGCTGAGATTGTGCAGAGCGGCAGCCTCGGCGAAGTGACCTTTGTGCACACCTGGCAAAGCGGCGCCGTCAAAAAACAGGGTTGGGGCAGACCGGCCGATGGCCCTGTGCCGGCGGGCTTGGATTGGGATATGTGGCTGGGCCCCGCGCCCAAAGTGCCGTTCAACCTCAACCGCTGGGGCGTCGGCGTGACGTCCTTCCCGACCTTTCGTTATTTTTGGGATTACGCGGGCGGCGCGATGACCGATTGGGGCGTGCACCTGATTGACCCCGTGCATCAATGCTTCGGCGAACCCATGCCCACCACGATTTCGACGCAGGGCGGCAAGCTCTATGTTGACGACAACACCGACACGCCCGACACCATGGTGGCGACGTTCACCTATCCGAAGTTCTTGCTGACGTATGAAAGCCGCACGGCGAATCCGCTGCCGATGTTCGGCGGTCAAGGCGCGGGCAGCGCCATTCACGGCACCGAAGCCACGGTCATCGTCACGCGCGGCGGTTGCTGGTTGATTCCCAACAAAGGCGCGAAAGTCGAAGCGCAAACTTATGAGAACGACGCCGCGATGCGCGACTTGAACGTGCCGCACTGGCGGAATTTCATCGAATGCATCAGGTCGCGCGCCAAGCCGATCAGCGACATTGAAACGTGCGTGCGCTCTTCGACGGCCTGCATCCTGGCCAACCTTTCGATGCGCCATAAGACTATGTTGGAATGGGACGAGAAGAACTGGACGGTCAAACAAAGCCACGTCAAGCCCTTCCTGAAGGCGAAGTATCGGTCGCCGTGGAAGCTGGAAGTATAGCCCGTCAAGGTAACGGACAAGCTGAAAGCGAGGAAACGTTGAACTGAAGCGCTGGCAGGCTGAATCCTGAATCCCGCTTCCTGATTCCTGACATGAAAATGCGGCTTATTTTACGTAGCAGGAATAAAGTTGATCTGACCGGGCAAAAGCGCAAGCCCGATCAATGGCAACCCGCTTGGATCGTCAAAAAGTATTTTGGGGATTCGCAATGAGGCTGAACGGATTTAGGCACAAGCCCCACCGTGGTTTGGCGAAGCCTTTGGAGTGCGTGCCGCACGCACTCCAAACAGATTTGGCCTTTTGCCTTGACCGGCTATTTCGTTCCTGTTCCCGTCATAGCCCAGGTCTTGGTGACGACGGGTTTGATGATGGCCGCGAATTCATCGTAGGCCGGTTCCAGCAAATGCAGCTTGTCAGGTTGGTACAGTTCCAGGCGCGGCTCCCCTTCTTTGTCAAACAGCGCCGGATTGACGTCAATGAAGCCGAGCCGTTTGTCGCTGTCGCAATACTCTTTGATCAGCGTGTTGGCCGCGTTCACTGTGGCCCACTTGGTTTCTTTTTGCGGCGCGCGGTTGATCGAGACATACAGGATGCGCGTTTGCGGCAGGCGGGCGCGCACGCGCGTGACGAATTGACGGAAGCGGTCGGCAATCGCGGGCGCTTTGTGATTGGCATTGATGTCGTTGCTGCCGCAGTAATAGACGATCACTTTCGGCTCATAGGACAAAACGATCTTGTCCATGTGGTAAAGGATGTCAGACGTTTGCGAACCGCCGAAGGCGCGATTAAAAACGGGCAGCGGGGCCATGTGTTCTTTCAGCCTGGCCCATTGCCGGAAGATGCTGCTGCCGATGAACAGGATCGCGCCTTTGGGCGGCGGATTCGTTTTGTCGGCTTCGAGGAAGGCCGTGATCGCATCATCAAAACGCGCTTTTGAAGCGCTCGCCAACGCCGCCGGTTCTTGCGCGCGCACGGGGCCAGCCAGCGCGCAAAACAGCAACAATGTGATGAGCATACGATGTGGGTTGTTCATAGCGTTCCCTCAGGAAAACCCGCCGCCAACGAAAGTCGCTTCGGTACACAGCGGGGATGATCGTGTAAGCAAGATTCACTGTCGCACCGATAGACGCCGCACACGCCGCGCGATTTCAAAAATTCAGCCGCAGCGCAAACTGCAGCAAACGCGGCCTGCCCGTGATCGAAGTGATGCGGCCAAAGCTGGCGCTGTTGATATTCGTCACCGGGTTGTCGAAATTGACGGTGTTGAACAGATTGAAAATCTCCGCGCGGAATTCCAGGTCGGTGCGCTCGCTCAGCCGCGTGCGTTTGAGCGTACTAAAATCGAAATTCAAATAACGCGGGCCAAACAGCGAAGACAGCCCCAGCGCGCCATTCGTCCCCGCTTCGGGATTCAGGAAGAGAACCTTCGTCGCATCGCTGCTCGTGCCGGGGGCCAGGTTTGGATCGAGGTAAAACACGCCGTTCGCCGTGGTCGTCACGCCCGCCAGTTCCTGCAATTGCGCGCGCGACAGATTGCCCGCGACGTTGACCGAATTGAGCGCCGAGCGGTCATCGCGGTTAAAGGTGCCGCGCCCCGACAACAGGCTGAGCGGGTCGCCGGAGTTGTAGCGCACGATCCCGCCTAGTTGCCAGCCGCTGACAAGCTGGCGCGGCGCGCCTGTGACGTTGCGCAAAAACTGCCGCCCGCGTCCGACCGGCAGGTCATAAATGAAGTTGGCGTTCATCTGATGCGTGTTGTTGAACTGCCCCGTTTCCAACCGCGTGTTGCGCAGCGTCAGATGCGAATTGGTGTCGCCGCCCGAACCGATGAAATCCGAGAGGCCCTTGGCGAAGCTGTAATTCAATTGCACGCGCAAGCCGCCGCGCAACCGGCGCTGCAATTCAAGCTGCAAGGCGTGATAGGTCGAGAACGAAGCGTTGCCGAACAACTGCGCCCCGCGCACATTCGGATTGGCGCGCAGGAAATTCACGGGCAACAACCCCGCGTCCACCGCCGCAAAAAACGGATCGCCGCGCCGGTTGTTGACCACGCGCACGCGCGAAACGTAGTCGGCAAAATCGCCCGCGCGCCCTTCTTCCAGGCGTTGCACGTAATTGGTCAACTGAAACTCGCTGGCCGCGCGGCCCCGGAATAACACGTCGTCGAACAAAGGATTCGGGCGGCTGCCCGGCACCGTCGCGTCGTATTTGAAATTCGGCGTGCCGGTGGGCCGCGCGCGCTTGAAAGCTTCGAGATTGTTTTGCGCCAGGCGGAAGGCGTCAATAAACGTCTGCCCCGAGCGCGGGTCGCGCGCCAGGACGTTGACCTCGTTCACGTCGTAACCGCGATACAACCGTATGCCGCGATTGCCGACGTAGCGCACTTCGAGCGAGGTATTGCGCAGCACTTCGCGTTGCAGGCTCAGCGTCCACTCCTGCACGTAAGGCGTGCGCAGGTTTTCGTCAAAAGCGCGAATGTCCACCGTCGAGGCGACCTGAATGCTTTGCGCCGCCGGAATGTTGAAGGCCGGCACCGGCGCGGGCGCGATGCCATTGCGCAGGAAGCCGCCCAGGTTGCGCTGCGTCGTCAGGATCAACCCTTCGTTGTCATCCAGCGTGCCGTCAATCGTGTTGAACGATCCGCGCACATAGCTGATGCGATAACCGCCGCGCACGCTGGTCTTGCCTTTCTTGAACGGGTCCCAGGCGAAGCCGATGACCGGCGCGAAATTGTTCTTGTCCGCCTTGTACAACTCGTCGGCGTAATCCAGCACCGTCGTCGCCGGGCCTGTCAGCGTGCCCGGTTGAAACAGATTGCCCTTGCCCGAAATGCCAAACAGTCCAGCCGAACCGCCCACCGGCAACAGCGCCATGCCATTCAATTCGCGCGGCGCGGTTTGGTATTCGTAGCGCAGCCCCAAACTCAACGTCAGGTTCGGACGGAAGCGCCAGGTGTCTTGCGCGTAAAGGTCGGCCTCGCGGTTGGCGTATTCGCGCACTTCGGGCGCGCCCGCGACAAAGCCGGAACCGCGTTGCAACACGTTGAAGGTTTGAAAGACAGAACCGATTGCGCCGGTGATGTTATTCGCCAGCGTGCGCGCGTTGTTGAAATCCACCGTCGTGCTGCCGGGAAATTGCGTCGTGCGCGTGAAGCCGGGATCGTTCGTCGCCGTGCTGAAATCCGCGCGCGGCAAGGTGCCGGCAAACGCGAAGCGATGCACCCAGAGCGAACGCAGTTCGACTCCGGTTTTGAACGTGTGGCTGCCGCGCGCCCAGGTCAGGTTGTCGGTGAATTGCAGCACGCGCAGGTTGCGGCCCGAACCCAGAAAGTCGTTGACCGGATCGGTGATCGTGCCGAAATCAATTTGGTAGCCTTCGGGGAAGGTCGCCGTGTTGCCGAAGCTCAGCGTCGAAAGCTGCGCGCCAAAGCGGGCTTCGTTGATCAGCGTGGGTGCCAGCGTCGAACGCAAGGTCGTCGAAACCCCGCGCCCCAACGTATTGCGCGTGCGGTACGGCGCGTCGGGGAACACCGGTTCGCCTTCGTTGATGTAATCGCCCAGGAAGCTGACATCGCCGTAACTGAACGTCGCTTCGAGCGAATGTTTGCTGCTCAAGCGATGATCCAGCCGCCCGGCAAAAACATCGCTGGGCGACAGGATCGTCGCGTTGAAACGATAGCCGCCCGTGTTCACGCCGTCGCCCAGTTGAAAGTTGTTCGGCAGCGGCGTCAGCGCCAGATAGCGCGCGACAAAGGGATCGGGCGTCGCGCGTGTAGCGTTCAGCCCCAGCACGTTGACGCTGCGCAACGCCGCCGGATTGGCCGCCACGTTGGCGGGCGTCGTCGGCAGATTGTTCAAATAGCGAAACACGCCCTGCCGCGCTTGCGCTGTATACACCGTGCGATTGCGCGAGAGGCCGCGCGACTCGCGTTTGCCTTCATACGAGAAGAAAAAGAAGGTGCGGTCTTTGCCGTCATAGCCGAGCGGGCCGAAGACGGATTTAGGCAGCTTCACCGGGCCGCCCAGCCGTCCGCCGAATTGATTGCGGATGAGCGGCTCGCGCGGCAATGTTTTGCCGGTGTCGGGCCCCGAAGTGTTGACGGTCGCGTTGTTGAAGAAGGTGTTCGCGTTGAGCACGGTGTTGCGATGAAATTCAAACAGCGAGCCGCGCAACCGGTTCGTGCCCGACGCCGTGATGGCGTTGACCTGCGCCGTGCCGCGCCCGAATTCAGCCGAAGGCAGCGCCGTCGTCACGCGGAATTCGCCGATGCTCTCGACGCTCACCGGAATCACCGGCAAGGTCACGTTGGCCGGAGTTTTCAGAAAGTTGTCCGAAGCGTTGACGCCATCCACCGTGATGTTATTCGCCACGGTGCGATTGCCGTTGATCGAGAAGCGGTCAATCTCGCCATCGGCGTTGGTGCGCAATTGCACGCCCGCTTGCAGCGCGGTCAGTTCCAGCGGATTGCGCCCATCCAGCGGCAGATCGAGGATGCGCTGGCGGTCAACCACGTCGCCGACTTCGGGGTTGGCGCTGTTGACCACTTCCTGCGCTTCGCTGGCATTGACGGTGACGGTCTCGCTGAGCTGGCCGGCTTCCAGCGTGACGGTGACGGTGGAAACGGTCGCCACCTGCACGACAATGCCTTCGGTGATGAATTTCTTGAAGCCTTGTGCCTCGGCGGTCAGGCGGTAGGTGCCGGGTTGGACTTCGAGGATGACGAAGCTGCCTTCGCCCGACGAGACGGCTTGCTGCTTGCCGCCCGTGCCGCTGTTGACGGCGACGATGGTGGCGTTGGGAATGATCCCGCCCTGTGCGTCACGCACTACGCCTTCGATGCGTCCGCGCACTGTTTGCGCGTTGACCGAAATCAATGACAACAAGGCGAGTGAGAGGCAAATCAAAATCTTTCGCTGCTGCATAAATTTCTCCGGTGTTAAGCCGCCAGGCGGATTGCTCAATGAGGTTTTGCTGCGCGCAGTTTACGGCAAGCTGGCAGGATAGGCTACTGCGCGGGCGCAAAAGCATGGCCGCGCAGCCCGCTCCCAGCCGCACGCACACCCGTTGGTTAGGCAAAGAATGCGGCGGCTTTGCGCCAGTTGAATTCATAGACTTCCTGCACGAGCGGGAAATCTTTGTTGTCGGAGATGACGGTGAGATGGCGCTGTTTGGCGCTGACGGCGATCAGCACGTCGCGGATGAGGCTCTGTTTTTTGTCGTTGCTCCAAGCGGGACGTTTGCCGGTTTTGGTTTTTTTCGCGGGTCAACAGGCGGTGCATGACGAGGCCAGCGGTGTCCCATGCCTCCAAGTCCGGCACGAGCAACTTTGCCGAGCGCCGGTAGCCGTCAGCAACCGTTCGCCAATGCTGCAAGTCTTTCCGGTTATTTGCGCCAGCCAGCAGTTCCTGCAGCACCACTGCCGAAAAATACGCAGGCGCCGCCGCCAGGCGGAGCTTGTACTGATAGCTGATGTAGACCGAGGTGTCATAAAGCAGCGTCGCCGATTTCACTGTCCGGCTCCCCTCTTCCGTTTTGGTTTGTGATGGTTTAGGTAAGTGGTCGTCCAAGCCAACATATGCGCTTCCTCCAACGACAACTCTTCCAATTCCCGCTTCATTTCTTTATCACTGAGCGTGGCAAGAAAGCGGTTGTATTCCTCGACCTTCCGGTCGTGCTCTTCATAGGTCGCCGCCCAAAACCGATTCTTCGGGCGGCGGCGCGCTGGTTGGCCGTTGCGGGATGCTAGGGTATCCGGCGTGCCGTTCATTTCTTTCTCGAAGCGACGCAGCGGGTTAAGGCCTGCCCCTTCCTTCGGTTTCGGTTTGGTGAGGTTCAGATATTCGGTAGTAAACGCCAGCAATTGCGCATCCTCCGGCGACAACTTCGCCAGTTCCCGCTGCGCTTCCTCGGCATCCAGCCTGCTGAGGAAACGGTTGTATCGCTCGACCTTCCGATCAATCTCATCAATCGTCACCGCACCAAACCGGCTCTTCGGGCGGCGCGCCGGCTGCCCGTTGGCCGGCTGCCCGTTGCTTGGTTGCGGCTTGGCCTTTTTTACTGTCGGCATAATGTCCTCCTTTCGCCCGCAGTCTATCACGCAAGAGGCACGCAAGAGGCACGCAAGCGGCACGCGGGAGCGCGAACCACCGCACGCCCGCGCCTTTGCTACTCCAGCTTCCACGGCTTGCGATAGGGCCGCGCCAGCATGCCGTTCGCTTCCTGATCGCCGCTGAATTGCTCTTTGGCCGCGTCCCATTGCAACGAACGCCCCAGCCGCGTGGCGATGTTGCCGAGGTGGCACATGGTCGCCGTGCGATGCCCTTCTTCGACATCGGCGACGGGGCGCTGGCGGCTCTTGACGCAGTCCAGGAAGTTGCGGATGTGCAGTGTCGTCGCGTCGCTGACTGGCGCTTTGACAGTTTGTGCCGGAACTTCCGGCTGCGCGCGCTTGCGCCAGGTTTCGGGCAGGATTTGATAGCCGTTGCGCATGATGCTGAGGCTGGCTTTCGTCCCGTGGAAGACCAGGTATTCGTCGCGCAATTGGTTCACCTCGCGCCCCGACCACGACACCACGGCGGTCGGGAAGTTGTACAGCACCTCTTGCACATCGGGCGTCTGGCCGCTGTCTTTGATGGCATAACGCCCGCCGAAAGCCGTCACCGCCGTCGGCCCCATCGCGCCCAAGGCCCAGTGCGCGATGTCCAGATTGTGCGCGCCCCAATTGGTAAGCTGCCCGCCGCTGTAATCCCAAAACCAGCGGAAATGATAATGACAGCGGAACGGGTCATACAGCAAAAACTCATCTCGCCAACGGCGGCGGCTCGGCAGAAAGAAATGGGCCGGGCGTCTGCTTAGCCAACGCCCGGCCCATTCTCAGCGTTTGATCGAATCGCCTAACCAACCAGCACGCGCGACCCGTCGAATTTCGTCAACGAGAAGCCGTCGAATTTTTCGTTGTAACAGCCTTTGAAATCCTGCAACACGCCGATGGCCACAGCCTCGCCCAGCTTGAGCGATTCGGTCGCATCCGAACGCCAGTGTACGCCCGCGATATTGCGGCCGATGGCCACGTTCGAGGCCAGTTTGTTCAACTCGCCGCCCACCGTCAGCGAAGCCGTGCCGCGATAAGGTTGCAGCGTCAAACCGTCGGCCGCCGCCACCACCGGATTGGGCAACACGTACGATTCGTCGAACCAGGCTTTCAGAATCGTCACGCACGCGCCCGCCACCGTCGCATGGCCCGCGCCATAAGCCGGGTGAATGGGGCAGCCTTCGGGGAAGGCCATCGGCAAAAGAAAGGTGCCGTATTTGCGATTGACTTCGGCCAGCGCCGCTGAATTCAAGATTTCAGCATGAATCGGATAGGTCGCCGCGCGGGTGACGTGGTTGTGGATGCGCCCGCCGAACTCTTCGGGACGCAAGCGGCGATGCACATACCATTTCTGGAACCAGACGGCCTTGAGCGCGCGCGTCGCCACTTCGCAAACGAGCGCGGCGATGTGCGGCGGGCCAAAGGTGCCGAAGCCGAATTGTGTGCGCGATTTGTCGTAAGGGTTATTCCTGTCGAAGGGCGCGCCCATTCCCAACAGAATCAGCATCGCGTTGAAGTAGCCCTGAAACAGCACGTCAATGTGCGCCCATTCGCTCAGGTCGCGCCCGTTGCGGATGTAGCGCGGGGTCGGGTCATTCGGATAGGTAAACACACCGTTGCCGTTTTGGGCGTTGAGCCAGGCGCTGTAGCTGGTCAAATAATCTACGCCGGGATTGACCGTGCGCATGCGGCGGCTGATGGTTTCGGCGCCGAAGGGCGCATCCAGCCACATAAACTGCGAGATATACGGCCCGGTCAAATCGCCCGGCGTCAAGCCGCGAAACAGCGTGCCCGTCGTCACGCGTCCCAGCATCGCTTTGCTGCGCTCCGGCACGCGGCCGACGTTTTGTTCGGGCGCGAGCGTGCGTTGCGGGTCATTCTCCGGTTCGCCTTCCGCCGTCAGCCGCGCCGCTTCGTCTTCGGCGGCAGTGCCAAAGCTGCTGCCGCGCGTGGGCAAGGCGCGCGCCGACAGCCGTGGCCCGCGAAAATCAGTGAAGCGGTTCAGATCAGTCACCGCCGCCGCCGCCGCCGCGTTGGTGTCGTAATCCAGGAAGTTCACATCGCGCAACAACGCCATCCAATAATTTTCGGCGATCTCACTGGCCTCCTCGGCACTGCTGAAAGCCGGCGCGGGTGGTTGCATAACATGCATCGGATCAGACCCTTCCATATCCAGCCCCAGCCCCGCTTGCGGATTGACCAGCTTGACGCTGCCGCCCATGGTGATGCGTTCAAAATCATCGGGGTTCGCGGTGCGCAACGCATTGAGCAAGGTGTTGAACGCCTGCGTATCCACTTCGCCCAGATTGTTGTGCGGCAGCGCCTTGGTGAAACTGCCAATCCGTAAGGCGTAGCGTTCTTCGTCGCCGTTGTTGAACGGTTCAGGCAACGGTAGAAACTTTTGGAAAGTGGCCGCCTGCACCCGTTGGTCGTAAGCCTTCACCGCGCGCGCGGCTCCGGTCACACCGCCGAAATCCGCCACCGCGCTCAGTCCGCGCGCGACACTCGCCTCTTGCGCCAACACCGGCACGCTTGCGCCAGTGGCCAGGGCCGCAGCCGTCAAGCCGCCCGCCTCACGCAAAAATTCGCGGCGGCTGCGGGTGAGCAGCTCGCGCGCCTGGTTTTCGTATTTGTTCTGCTTGCTTCGTTTCATGCGAAGGTCTCCTCCTAAAACATAGTGACAATCAATGCGGACGTCCGAACCGGACGTAGTTTGCGGGGCGATCAGCAAAGCGCAGGTCATTCGCCAATCCGCAGCGGCGGGCACAAAGGGCGGGGCAATACAGCTTTCATCAGTTGGCGGTTGGTTATGCGAGGAAGCTGCACCGTAATCCTAAACAACACCCTTCCTCTTTTCAGTCGAACGCGGGCAATTCTGTAAGCGCAGGTAAAGCTTGTCAACTTGTTCGCACAGCCCGCTACAAAAGCCCGCAACAAAAGCATGGAGTTCAGCCTTTAGGCTGTCTGGCGCGCAAAGCGCGCCCAACAAGCTGAAGCTTGAACTCCATGCTCTTGTGCCTGTGATGCTCTTGTGCCTGTGATGTCCTCAAACTCAAAACAGCGCATCCAACGCATCCGTCACCGACCGCACGCCGATGATTTCGATGCGGTCATCCGGTTCCAATCCGCTCAAGTTATTTTTCGGCATCACCACGCGCTTGAAACCCATGCGCACAGCTTCGCGCAAGCGCAACTGCGCGTGGCTGGTCGCACGCACTTCGCCCGCCAGTCCGAGTTCGCCAAAGACGATCGTGTGCTCATCCAGCGGGATGTTGCGGAAGCTGGAAACCACCGCCGCCACGATGCCCAAATCCACCGCCGGTTCATCCAGCGCGATGCCGCCGACCAGATTGACGAAAATGTCGTCGCCGCTCAGTTGCATGCCCACGCGCTTTTCCAGCATCGCCACCAACAGCGCCACGCGGTTCAATTCCACGCCCTGCGTCGTGCGGCGGCCCGTGCCGAATTTGGATGAAGCGACCAGCGCCTGAATCTCGACCAGCATGGGCCGCGTGCCTTCCATCGCGGCAATCACCGCCGAACCCGAAGCGCCGATGGGCCGCTCGCTCAAAAACATTTCGGAAGGATTGGGCACGCCGATCAAGCCCTTGCCGGTCATCTCGAAAATGCCCAACTCATTCGCCGCGCCGAAGCGGTTCTTGGCCGCGCGCAAGATGCGATGGTTGTGATGGCGCTCGCCCTCGAAATACAACACCGTATCCACGATGTGTTCCAGCGCCTTCGGCCCGGCCAGCGTACCCTCTTTGGTCACGTGGCCGATCAGAAAGACGGGCACGGTCAGATTCTTCGCCACCAGCAGCAACTGGCCCGCGACCTCGCGCACCTGCGAGACCGAACCGGGCGCGCTTTCGAGCTTGGAAGAATAAACAGTCTGGACGGAATCAATGATGATCGCCTGTGGCTGCAAGCGTTCGAGTTCGTCAAAAATGCGGTCGAGCGAAGTCTCGGCCAACAGAAACAGATTCTCAGGGTGGATGCCCAGCCGCTCGCCGCGCAGCTTGATCTGGCGTTCGCTCTCTTCGCCGGAAACGTAGAGGACGCTGCCGTAAAGCGTGCTGAGTTTGTCGGCCACCTGACTCAATAATGTAGATTTCCCGATCCCTGGTTCACCGCCAATCAGCACCAGCGACCCCGGCACGATGCCGCCGCCC
>JANOWX010000486.1:0-3088 GCA_031418175.1 Acidobacteriota bacterium
GCGTGTTGCGCCATGGCGCCCGCATGCACCGCCAACGTGTACGCCCGCGTGCCCGTGCACGTGCCCGCCGTTATCTTGACGGTCAGGTTGTAGCTGCCAGTCTGCGTGGTCGTGCCGCTGAGCAGCCCCGCGCTGTTTAAGGTGAAGCCGGGCGGCAACGAACCGAGTTGCAGGCTGAACGTGCCTGCCACATTCGCCGTGAGTTGCTGACTGTAGGCCACGCCCGCCGTTGCTGCCGGCAACGCCGCCGGATTGATCGTCAGCGCCGCGCACGCGACGCTGATGACGTAAAGGCGCTGGCCCGTGCAACCGCCTTGCCCCGTGGCCCGAATGGTGGGTGTGAATGTGCCGCCCGCCGTGGGCGTGCCGCTGACGACGCCGGTGTTGGCATCCAGCGTCAGACCGGTGGGCAGTGCGCCGCTGGCGACGCTGAAGGTGTACGGCGCAACGCCGCCCGTGGCGCTGACCGTTTGGTTGTAGGCCGTGCCCAGTGTACCGCCCGGCAACGAGGCAGGATTGACCGTGATCGGCGCACAGGTGCCGGTGATGAGCAGGTTGTAGGCTTGCGAACCCGCGCAAACGCCAAAACCCGTCGCCGTAATGACGAAGGCGTAATTGCCCGCCGCGCTGGGCGTGCCCGTGATTGCGCCGGTCGCGCCATTTAATGACAAGCCGGGCGGCAGCACGTTCGTCGTCACCGCGTAGCTGTAGTTGCCACCGGCCGGAGCCGCCACCAGCGTTTGATTGTAGGCCATCCCCTGTACGCCACCCGGCAGGCTCACGGGCGCGAGCGTGACTGCCGGGCAAAGGACTTGCTGGGTCAGCGTGCCGCTGCTCGGGGCAAACCCCATCGCGCCCAGGTAATTGGCCTGCAACGTATGTGCGCCGGGCGTCAGGCTGGCCGTGGTCAGGCTCGCCTGGGCCGCGCCATTGAGCGTTGCCGCCACGGGCGCGCCGCCGTCAATCACGAAATTGACCGTGCCGCTGGGCGTCCCGGTGGATTGCTCGCTCACGGTAGCGGTAAACGTCACCGCTTGTCCGGGCAAGGATGGATTGACGCTGGAAACGACGGTCGTCGTGGTCGGCGTCAGGCAGATGCCATTGGCGGGAGCACACACACTCGAGAACGTTCCGGTCAGCATCAGACCGGCGCTAAGGGCGGACGTGTTGCAGGAAAACTGCGTGAACTTGCTGCCCGTGTCCCGCTGTACGCCCACCGTGCCGCCATTGCCGGTGTCATCCACGCGCGCGTAAACGATAGCGAAATTGGAACTGCCCTCAAATAACCGCAGCTCGAAATTGACGACCGAACTGTTATTGCCAAACAGCACGCCCCGCCATTCCAGGTGAAAGACGCGGTTCGGAGCCACGCCGGTCGTGCCGGAATAAATCCCGTCGCCCGCTTGAATATCCGTCCTCAGATCATCCCAGTACAACATTATCGCGTTGTCGAGTTGACCGGTGGGCAAGCATTCGTTGCTAAACGTCGAGCTATTGGACGTGAACTGCACAATGCCATTCGAACTGGCGTTGAGGCTGTTGAAGGTCTGGCCGTAAAACGAAACCGGAAACGGCAACGTGACGCCGACGGTCAAATCGTCCCCACGCGAACTGGGGATCAGCGTCGTCCCCGGCACCAGCGTCTGGCCGGGACTGGTTGAAAACGTGTATTCGCCAGCCGAGACCCCGCCGGGCAAGATCGCCGGAAAGTTCGTCGTCACGCCGCCCGCATAACTGATCGTCACCGTCAAGGCGACATTGCTGCCGCAAACGAAGGCGGCGGTCGTCCCGATTTGCAGGTTCACGGCCGCCGTGGTCGCGCCGCTGGCGATACTTGGAAAACTGAGCGATTCCGGCGAAATGATGACGCCGGGCGTGGAGGTTGAAAGCGTCACCGTCACGTTGTTGGCCGTCTGTGCGGGCACGATGTCATTGGTGAGCGTCAGGCTGGCGCTATTGCATTCGCCGGTGTCCACCAGTCCGTTGCCATTGCCGCCCGTCAGGTTACCAAGCACCGGATACAAGCCCTGCACAGTAAAGGCGGTGCCGCCAGCGGCAAAACTTCTCCAGACGCCAGGCACAGGATTGGAGGTGAGGCGTTCCCGCGCTTGCCATTTATAACGGCCAGGCAACAGCCCAGCGGTGGGGATGACCACTTCGGGATAAGGAACCAGGTTGCAATTCGGCTTGTTTCCCAGCATAGAGAACTGCGTGGGGATGTTGGTAAACGGCAGTTCAACGCGTTGCACTTCGACATCCATGAAGTAGGGGCCACCGCCGCAGGTGTTCGGATCAGAATCGCTGCCGAAGCGCACGCCCGAACCGTTGCTAAGGCAGCCGTTGCAGAGCGCGCTCATGTCACCATTCCGCTGGCGCAGGTTGAGCAGCGGCAACGGATGCGTCGCATAGCTGACGCGGATGAAGTTGGAAGAACTCAAAAACCCGATGCTCAACAGCACACCGAGAGTGATGAAGAGCGCTGTTCGATTCATTTTCATAAGTGATTCTCCTGATTCCCAACGGATTGCTCCGTGCTTGGGGAGTGAGGCATTGGAGTAGCACCCGAAATCACGTGCGCCTGACGGGACAGCGTGATTCGTCTCCGCATGCGATTTGTTACTGTGGGTTAGACGGGCTGAGTTTAGCAGCCAGCCCAAACTGCGCTGGCCGCACGTCAACCAGTGGGTTGCCACGTAGGGCAGCGTTTAAGCATTCATTGGCATGGTGAAGCTGTGCCTGTTGCGACAGGTTCATGCCTTTGCCCCGTGCTGGTACGACAAAGCGGCCCGCACGACAATGTTTGCGCTTACGAAAGGAGACGGTTCCCAGTGAGTGCGGCATGCCGGGCCGCTTGAACCGTTGCGGATGTGACGCCAGATGGAAAGTTGGGATGTGCGCCAAACGCGGCGGCACTATAACGGGCTAAGGCGTTGAGCGCCAAACACAAATACGGCAGGGCTCAAATAATTACTGACTGATGTTACGCAGTGTAATAGCTACCAACCGACTTGACAGGATTTCAGCGCCGGAGGCGCAGTGGATATTAGCCGATGGTGGAGCCGGGCGGAACCACCGGATGGGTCGTGCC
>JANOWX010000487.1:0-3179 GCA_031418175.1 Acidobacteriota bacterium
ACAATGCCAGCGATCAGCATGATCGCCGTCGTGCCCGTCAGTGCCTGAATCACCACGGCCGGCCCTTCTTCGGCCAACGCGAAGCCGACCAGCGGCCCCAGCGTCATGCCTCCCAAAAAGCCGAAGCCCATCAGCAACCCCGTGCCGATTACGCCGCCGCCAAACATCGGAATGATAAATATCAGCGCGAACATCCCGATGATCGTCCCGATGATCGCCATCCACCCCGACAGATTGCGCCCGACATAGGCGCCCACCGCGCCCATCGCTACCGAGGCGCTGAGCAGCCCCATCACTTTGACCAGCAGCGGCGTGCCCGTTTCGGGCAGCACGCGCATGCCTATGAGCATAACCAGCAATCCGGCGAAGACGGCCAGCACCAGATTTTTGACGGCGCCGGCATCGGCGGCCAATTGATCGCCGGCATACGACGATTGACGATAGTATTTTTCAGCCTGCATAACTTTAGTCCTCCAGTTGTTGCGGAGCCGCTGCCGGCACCGCCTCAGTTAAACCGTTCAATCAAAGACGCAATCCGTGAGCATCGCCTGGCCCAGCACGCCTAGATACTCCTGATGCGACAAATCCAGCGCCCCGAAGTGGCTGATATGCCAGGTGCGCATCTGCGCATCCAGCAAGCGAAACCCGCGCGCGCGCAAGCGTTCGACCAGCGCGACCAACGCGATTTGCGAAGCCGACGATTGCCGCGTAAACATGGATTCGCCAAAGAACGCGCCTTTCAATGAGAGGCCGTATAAACCGCCTATCAACGCGCCCGCGCTCCAGACTTCGACCGAATGGGCAAAGCCGCGCCGGTGCAATTCGGTATACAAGGCGATCATCTCATCGCTCAGCCAGACTTCTTCCTGCGTCACCTCGCTGTGCCGGGCACAGGCGTGAATGACCTCCAGAAAACAGCTATTGATGCGGATTTCAAAGGGAATTTTGCGCAACGCCTGCCGCAACGACTTTCGTACCCGAAAGCGGTCATCCAACGGAATGACCGTGCGCGGTTCCGCCATGAACCAATCAATCCGCCCCTCGCGCCCACGCGCCATCGGGAAATATCCCTGCTGGTAGGCCGCCAGTATCTGTTCGGGTGTGATGATGTTGCGCGTGATCTTGCCTCGCATGGCTGCGCATTATAGCCAATGCGCGATGAACTGCCAGCCGCGTCTTGTTGCATTTGCCAGTTCGCCGGACATTTGCCATTCTTGCGCGCCATGAAACATCAATCTCGTCACCCACATTTGCTGCTGCTCGCCGTTGCGTTGTTCTCCGTGTCGGCATTCGCCCAAGCACCCGCCGCGCCGATGCGCTTCAGCTACACCGTCGCCATGCCGCAACCGCACACGCATCTTTACGAAATCAGCTTTACCATCGGCAACGTCACGAGCCCGCAACTAGACGTGTCGTTGCCGACCTGGACGCCGGGTTCGTATTTGCAGCGCGAATACGCGCGCCACGTGCAGGATTTCACGGCACGCTTCGACAACGGCCAGACGCTGGCGTGGGAAAAGAGCGACAAGGCGGCCTGGCGCATCACGACCGGTGCAACGTCGTCGCCAGCGCGCACGGTGCAAATTTTCTATCGCGTTTACGCCAACGAACTCGCGACGCAAACCAGTCATCTGGACGCCACGCACGGCTATTTCAACGGCGCGTCTTTGTTTATGTATGTCAGCAACGCGGGCAATGCCAAAGAGCAACCTTACAAGGTCAAGTTTCAACTGGCGGGCGCGACGGCGAATTGGAAAGTCGCTTCGCCGCTCGCGCTCGCGCCCGATGCCGAGGGTTATTTCAGCGCGCCGAATTACGATGTGTTGATTGATTCGCCCACCGAAATCGGCACGCATCAATTGCTGGAATTCAGCGTGCGCGGCAAATCGCATCGCGTTGCCATTTGGCCCGGGCTCCCTGAAGATAGCGGCATCAGCGCCAATCAACTGACCGGCGACCTCGCCAAAATCGTCGAAGAGAGTGCGAAAATTTTCAACGGGCTGCCGTATGCGCACTACTTGTTTATCCTGCACGTACAGCCGAACATCGGCGGCGGCACCGAGCATTTGAATTCCAACATCAGCATGACCCAGCCCGCCGCCTTCAAAACGCGGCGCGGCTATCAGGGCCTGCTCGGCCTCGAAGCGCACGAATACTTTCACTGCTTCAACGTCAAACGCATTCGCCCGCGCGCGCTGGGGCCGTTCGATTATCAGCACGAGAATTACACCAATAACCTCTGGGTCTCTGAAGGCATCACCAGCTATTACGGCGATCAACTGTTGCGGCGCGCCGGATTGCAATCGGCCAGCGAATACCTGCAAGCCTGGGGCAAGACCATCGCCGATTACCGCCAGACGCCGGGCCGCTTCCAGCAAAGCGCGACGACGGCCAGTTTCGACGCCTGGATCAAGCATTACCGGCCCGATGAAAACTCGCCCAACACGGCTATGAGCTATTACACCAAGGGCGAGATTCTGGGGTTGCTGTTCGATCTGGAAATACGCGCGCGCACCGGCAACGCCAAATCGCTTGACGATGTGATGCGCCTGCTGCTCGACAAATACGGCTTGCCCAAGCCCGGTTTCACCGACGCCGAATTGAAAGCCGCCTTTGAACAAGTCGCGGGCGCAGACCTGACCGGCTTTTTCAACCGCTACGTTTATAACGCCGACAAGCCCGAAGCCGAGATCGAGTTTGAACGCTACTGGCGCATGCTCGGCTTGCAGGCGACCGGCGCATACGCCTTCAACCCCAATCCGCCGTTGGTTGCGCTCAATAAACCGCCTGGCACGCCCCCCGGCACACTTGGCCTGCGCACGCGCAACACGGGCGACCGCATCATCATCAGCAATGTGCTGGCGGGCTTCCCTGCCTACCACGCCGGTTTGAACAACAACGATGAACTCGCCGCGCTGGATGGCCGCAAGCTCGACGCCGCCAACATCGCCGAACGTTTGGCCGAATTGCGGCAAGGTCAATCCGTCACGCTCACCATCTTCCGCCGCGAGCGCATGCAGACGTTCACGCTGACGGCGGCGTTGAAGCCCTTTGATACTTATTCATTTTCTGTGTTGAAAGACGCGACGCCTGAACAAAAAGCCCTGGCGAAAGCCTGGCTGCACGAAGAATTGAAGTAAGGGGCGCAAAAAGCAAAAGAGCATGGAGTTCAGGCTTCA
>JANOWX010000488.1:0-13086 GCA_031418175.1 Acidobacteriota bacterium
GCAATTTTGTTGACGCTAAACCAACGGGGAATCTGTTGCGCGAACATCTGACAGGCCAACCGCATAGTCAGTCATTCAGTCAGGAAATCAACCAAACCCTCAATGGCGGCAGCCCTGGGACGATCATTCATGACGCAAAGAGCCAGACCACAGTTGTGCAACTCAGTTCGCTTGGGCCGGTGGATGAAAGCTTGCCCGGATTGGTGCTTCCACTTGAGCGCGCGACTGATGCCTTCACGCTGCCGCGCAATTACCGCGTGGTGCAATTCGATCTGGGTTACATCAAAAACGAACTCTTTCCCGCCCTGGCAGCCAAGCATCTGGCCAGCAATGGCGTGCACGATTATCTCTACCAGATTCGCGCGGCTGACAATCAAACCTCGCAACTCATCTACGCTTCAGCTAGCGCCGCCAATGGCGCAGACGCACCCAGCGCGCAAGCTTTTGCAAATGGCGGCGACGCCGCCGAAAGTTTTTTCAAAATTCGCTTCAGCCCGCGCGATCAGGTCTTTTTCAAGGGCGCCGCGCCGCCCGGCAGCCCCAAGGTCGTTAAACAGCAAAGCCTGTCCGTCAAGGTTATGACCAACGGGGGCGGTCTGGCGCAATTTCCGCCCAAGGGAGAATTGAGCGACCAGCTATCGGCGGCGCTCAAACGCCACGCCGACGGCCCGTGGCAACTGGTCATACGGCATCGCGCCGGTTCGCTCGAAGCCGCCGTCGCCGCCGTGCGCCACCGCAATCTGGCGATCAGTTTTGGGGTGCTGTTGCTGCTGGGCGTGAGCGTGGGGTTGATTGTGCTTTCCAGCCGCCGCGCGCAAGCGTTGGCCGAGCGGCAAATCGAATTTGTGGCGGGCGTCTCGCACGAATTGCGCACGCCGCTCTCGGTCATCTGTGCGGCGGCTGAAAACCTGGCGGATGGCGTGCCAGGGTTGGTTGATAACCGCGAGCAGGTCAAACGCTACGGCACGCTGATTCGTGACGAAGGGCGGCGGCTGACCGGGATGGTCGAACAAGTGCTGGAATTCGCGGGCGCGCAAGCGGGCCGCCAGACTTACGAATTGCGTCCGGTCGAGCCTTGGCGCGTGATCGAAGACGCGCTGGCCGCGTTGCATCTGCCGTTGCAGGAAAGCGGCTGCGAGATCGAAGCGCAAATCGCGGACGAGTTGCCGCTGGTAAATGCCGATAGCGCCGCGCTGAGCCGCGCCTTGCAAAACTTAATCAGCAACGCGCTGAAATACGGCGGCGCACGGCGTTGGCTCGGGTTGAGCGCGCGGGTCGTCAAGCACATCACCGGTGAGGAATTGCAGTTGGCCGTCGCGGATCGCGGGCTGGGCATTGCGCCCGCAGAATTGCCGCATATCTTCGAACCGTTTTATCGCGGCAAGGAGGTGAGCGCCGCCCAGATTCACGGCAACGGGCTGGGGCTGAGCTTGGTCAAGCACATCGTTGAAGCCCACGGCGGGCGCATTACGGTCGAGAGCAAAGTTGGCGCGGGCAGCACCTTCACCTTGCATCTGCCGGTTGTGCGCGAAGCGGCGTCGTCAACTGCGGTCATTGCGAGCGAATATGAACAAGCGCCTTTTACTGGTTGAAGATGAACCCGGCCTGGTGCTGACGTTGACCGACCGGCTGACTAGCGAAGGCTATGACGTGACCAGCGCGCGCGATGGCGAGACGGGCTTGGAGCGCGCCTCGAATGAAGCCTTTGCCGGGATACTGCTGGACGTGATGTTGCCGCGCAAAAACGGCTTCGATGTTTGTCGCGATCTGCGCCAACGCGGCGTCAATACGCCAATACTGATGCTGACGGCGCGCGGGCAAGTGGTGGACAAGGTGATCGGCTTGAAGCTGGGCGCGGATGATTATTTGACCAAGCCCTTTGAGATGATCGAACTGCTCGCCCGCGTCGAAGCGCTCTTGCGGCGCGTGCCCGCCAGTGCGGCCTTGCCCGCCGATCAGTATCAGTTTGGTGAGATCAAGATTGATTTCCGCCGGGCTGAGATCGAACGGGCGGGCGTGAAACTTGAGCTGTCAGCCAAAGAGTTCCAACTGCTGCGTTATTTCATCGAACACCGCGAAGCCACGCTCTCGCGCGACGAATTGCTCAACGGCGTCTGGGGCTACGACGCGATGCCGACGACGCGCACCGTGGACGTGCACGTCGCCTGGTTGCGCCAAAAGCTAGAGCCAAACCCGCGCCACCCGCAATACATTCTGACCATTCACGGGATGGGCTATAAGTTTGTTGGGTGAACAGCGTGTCAGTAGCCCGTCCGTGAGGGAGGGCAGCCGTCATATCAAACCCACTGGCTGGGACTTGACGATTGCCCTCCCTCACGGTCGGGCTACTGACACAGGGCATTCCGCATTTCATTGGGCCATGACCGCTGTGCCCTGAACTTCAAAGCGCGCGCCGCGCAACAGTTTGTTTACGCCCATCACGGCGCGGGCGGGGGCGGCGCGGGTGAAATAGGTGCGATAGACCGTATTGAACTGTTCGTACAGCGCCAAATCAGTGCAATAGACTTGCACTGAAACCAAGTCATCCATAGTCATGCCCGCTTCAGCCAGGGTCTGACGCATGCCTTCCATCAGAATGCGGACTTCCAATTTGGGATCGCTGGGCACCTGGCCGGTGCGCGGATCAATGCCCAGGCGACCCGACATGTACAGCGTGTTGTCCACTTGAACGGCGTCGCTGAACGGCGCCTGGCCAGGCTTGGTCGGCGGGTTGATGTAGCGTTTGGCGGGCAGCGGGTCTTCGATCGGTTGGACAGGTTGATTGCGTTGATTGGGCGGGCGGTACGGCCCGCGATTTTGCGCGCCGGGATAGGCCGGGCGGCTTTGCGTCAGAGCCGCGCCCGTCAAGACGCCGACAAACAGTAAGACCGCGAAAATACGTTGCGAAGTCATTCTTGTCCTCCTATGAGAATTGGTTGCAAGCGGGATGCGGGCTTGGAGATTGCGCTGGGAAAGCTGCGCGGAAGGAAGCAAAGGGTGGGAATGAAGGATGAACGCCTTTCACCAAAACCTGCCACCGGAACCGCACCTTCATCAAAATTGCTGGCGCAGTCTACTACAAGCAGGGGCCGGGGCCGAAGCTTTTCTTTGCGCGGGTAGGACGGACTTTAGTCTGTCCTGCCTGGCGTTTGGGGTTGCAACGTAGGACAGACTAAAGTCCGTCCTACCCGCATCCGCCTGATCAGAGGAAGAGCCGCAGCTTGGCGTCTGCGGCACGCAAAGTGGCGCGCGCGCCGAATGGAAAGCGATAGGCCGTGCGCGCGCCGTCAATGTAAAGCCAGCCTTCGGGCATTTTTGAAGCAATGGTGAGCGTGTCGCCTGTTTCGAGCAGGCCACGCACGAGTTGATAGTCACGCTACTGCCCGCCGTGGATTTCACGATACAACTCGCGGGCGAGGTATTGCAGCCGCGCCGAACGCAACGGCATTTTGCGTCCGCCCGCCGAATGGATGCCGGCCGTCGAACCCGCCGCCGTCGAAATCCAAAGGCCGGAACTGCGGTGCTCCTCTGCGTGACCGTCCAATTCGATCAGATAGCGCGTCGTGGCCGCCGGGCAATCGTGCGCGATCAGCACATCATTGAGCGCGAGTTCGGGCAGCGGCCGGTCATCCAGCGTGACGGCGAGGCGCGTCAATGCGGTGGGTCGCCACTCGCCGCTCAACAACGTATCCAACTGCGCGCTAAAGTTGCCGTGATGCACCGAGCAGAAATGGCCGACGCTGTCGCCGGGCGCGGAATTGACGCCGAGCAACGCGCCGCCTGTGACGAAATGCGAAGCGCCTAGCGCGGTGCCGTCGCCGCCGATGGTGACGATCAGATCGGCGCTGGCGAGTTGCGCTTTGAGTTTGGCGTTCAGCTTTTGCAGTGTGGCTTCGGTGACGGCGAGGCCGCGTTTGCGCAAAGTTTTCAGCACAGTCTCAATCGTGCGTTGATGCGCGGCGTCGGCTTTGAGGATACGTTTGGCCGTGGCATCGCCGCGTTGGGCGAATTGCGCAACGCGGCCGCCTTGCGCCAGCGCGGTCTGTTTGATGACGACGACGCAATTCTTGATTTCCATCAGTCAGGGTGGGTCAGGAGTGCGGTTATTGGTAAATGACGAAGAAGTTGTTGTCGAGGAAGTAGTGCTGCGAGACCATTTTGAAACCCGCCGCCTGCATCCAGCCGTCCAGGTCTTCAAGTTTGTAGACCATCTTTTCGTGCCCGGCCGGCCAGGTCTTGCTGAAATCCACGATGGCGACGCGGCCATTGGGGCGCAGATAGCGCTTCAGGTTTTTCAGGTACGTGGCCTGATTGCCGATGTGGTGCAGCGTGTCAATGATCGCGATCAGGTCAACGGGTTCGGGCAGCTTCGCGTCGTCTTCGCTGGCGCGGATGGTTTTGATGTTGGTGATCCGCTGTTCCTGCGCCGTTTTCTCGACGTATTTGAGCAAGGCGTCGTCAATGTCTACGGCATAAACGACACCGCTCGGCCCGGCGGCGCGCGCCAGCGGGCGCGTGAACAGGCCTGAGCCGGAGCCTAAATCGCAGATGCGCTGGCCTTGCTTGACCAGCAGCGCATCCACCAAGCGCGCCACCTGCAAGCCTTCGATGCGGCGCTCGCTTTCCAGCAGTTTGATGTATTCCTCAGCCGTGCGCTGTTGCGCGAGGGCGGGCAGGGCGAATGTTACAACCAGGGCGAAGAGCAAAAACTTGTTGAGTTTCATGGTGGCTCCTTTGATCGAAGCGAATTGCTTCAATCATTCTGCTTCAATCATTCTGCTTCAATCATTCGATGAGGCCGCGTGTCGCAATAACGCCAGGTCGGCTTTGAACCAGCCCAGCGCGCGGCCAATGAAATAACAGGCAAACCCAGCCAGCAAGGTCAGCAACGCTGCGCCGGTCGGAATCGGGCTTTCCAAAAAACCTTGCGCACAAGAAACCAGCACCAACAACAAAAACAGCGCTGGCGTGAACGGATAACCCGGCACACGGAAGTGACTGGCGTCTTCGGTTCCATACCGCCAGCGCAATACGTAAACCGCAGCGACTGTGAACCCCGAAAACAGCAACAGCCCCGCGCCGACATAAATCAACAGCACATCGAACGCGCCCGTCAACGCCAGCAACGCGGCGACGCCGGCCTGGGCGAAGAGGGCAACGATGGGCGCGCGGCTTTGCGCTCCCAGCCGTTTGAAGGCCGCCGGCGCCAGCCCGTCATAGGCCATCGCAAAATAAACACGCGGCCCGGCGGCCGTCCAGGCGCTCAACGAACCGATGATCGTGAACGTAATGATCGCGCTGACAAACCGTCCGCCCGCCGTGCCAAACAAGCGCTCAGCCGCATCCTTGCCGACGGCGATGTCTGGCCGCCAGGCTTCGATGGGCAGGGCGTACAGAAAGAAAAGATTCAACGCCAGGTACAGCGCCACTACGATCAAGGTGCCGCCAATCAAGGCGCGCGGCAAGTTGCGGCGCGGGTCTTCGATCTCGCCGGCCAGATAGGTCGCGCCGTTCCAACCGGTGTACGCGAAACTGACCTGAATCAACGCCACCCACCACGAACCAGCGGGCGTTGTCGTCTGTGTCACGCCCTGCCAATCGCCGCGCCCGGTCAGCCAGCCCGCCACCACCAACAGCGCAATCGAACCGATGGTCGTGACCATCAAAATGCTTTGCAACCGTCCGCTGGGCCGCACGCCCAACGAATGCCAGAATGCAAAAGCCAGCGGCAATAAGGCGGCAACCAAGCCGCCCTGCGTGATGCTCAGGCCCGCTACTAACGGCGCATTCGCATTCCAGGCGGGGGCGATGGCGGCCATATATGCAACCGCCGCCAATGCCGAAGCCGCCGTCGGCGCGGCAAACCCGACAAAAAAAGTAATCCAGCCGCTGACGAAGCCCCACATCGGCCCATAGACGCGCGAGAGGTATTGATATTCGCCGCCCGCGCGCGGCATGCGCGTCGCCAGTTCGGCGTAACAGAGCGCCCCGCAAACAGCCAGCGCCGCGCCCACCAGCCAGACGCCCAACATTTCAACCCCGCTGCCCGTCGCGTGACGTACCAGGGCCGGGACGGTAAAAATGCCCGTGCCCACCATGCTGGTGACGACAAACGCAGTCGCGCCCCACAGGTTTAACCCGCGGCGCAATAGCCCGGTCGGATGGCTGGGTTTTAGCAGTGGTTTGGCGGCTCGGTGCAGTTTCGGCATTCTCCTTTGCCAGTTGTGCCTGCGGGGGCAGGCTCGCGCGCGCACTATACATCGGTGTTTGCAAATGCGCTACAACCTGTTTGGCAGCGCATAGCGCATCCATGGCAGTTATGGGGCAGTTATGATCTAATCCGCCGCATCTCATCAACAAAGCGGGCAGGAGGCTCAAGGATTTTGGACACTCAAGCGTTTTCACAGCGGTTCAAGCTGGCCGTCGTGGTGCTGTTTCTGTTGGCACTGATTTGCAGCGGCGTCAACTGGTTGGCGGACGCGCACGCCCAATCAACTGGCAATGCGGCTTATGCCAAGCTGACAGCGCCGCAACAGTTGGGCGAACGCCTGTTCCGCGACGAACGCTTCACCGCGCCCAACGGCGATTTTGCGACCAGTTGCCGCACCTGCCACCTGTTCGACGAAGACCCGCAAGGGCAGCGCGCCTACACCGATTTTTTCAACCTCAGTTGGGTGCCGCATCGCAGCCAGGACCCGCGCCGCAGCGGGCTTCGCAATGCGCCGACCTTGTATGACGTCGCGCTGCTGCCGCGCCTGCATTTCGATGGCGAATTCGGTTCGTTGGAAGAGTTGGTCAAAGGCACGTTTGGCGGGCGTCCGCTGGGTTGGCTGCCGGGCGAAGCGGCGCAAGCCTTCGCACAACTGCGCGCCGTCTTGGTGAACGATAAAAGTTATGCGCCGCAATTCAAACAGGCCTATGGCGTCGAGCTGGCCGCCTTGCCCGAAGCGGAAATCGTGACACTGGCCGCGCGCGCCGTCAGCGATTACGTGCGCACGTTCAAGAGTCCTCAAAACGCGCCCTTTGATAGGTTTTTGCGTGCGAACAAATTGGCGTGGCCGGTGGGCCAGCAAGATGTGCAAGCGCAGACGCAACAGTTCGTCAGCCAGTTGGAGACGCTGGAACGTGGCAAGACATTGAAGCTCAGCAAAGATTTCAATGCCGAAGCCTTGCAGGGATTGAAAGTCTTCTTGCGCACCGACGGTGAACGCTCGGTTGGCAATTGCGTGACTTGCCATGCGCCGCCGCTCTTCACTGACTTTTCCTTTCATAACCTGGGCGTTAGCCAAGCCGAATACGATCAATTGCACGGCGCGGGAGCCTTTGCCGCGTTGCCGATTCCGAGTGCTGCTGAAGCCCAACGCCCGTCCGCCCGCTTCCGCGAAACGCCCAGCAAGCGCAAGCCGGGCGAAGTGGATTTGGGTCATTGGAATTTTGTGGAGGTGAAAGGCTCGCCCTTGCGCCAAGCCGTAGAAAGCGACGAGCAATTTTTGCAACGCATGATCGGCACATTCAAAACGCCGACGTTGCGCCATCTGGCTTTCAGTTCGCCGTACTTTCACAACGGTGCATACACGTCGCTCGAAGAGACACTGCGCGAAATCATGCGCCTGAGCGAATTGGCACGCGCGGGTCAGGTGCGCCAGGCCGATCCCGCATTGGCGCGGATCAAAATCACTGCGGCGGACATCGGCCCGCTGACGGCGTTTTTGAACGCGCTGAATGAAGACTTGAAGGCCGTGTTTTAACGCTTGATCTTTTCACGGCCCGCGCCTATGTTGCGGCAGGCAGACAACGCCGAGTACGAAAGGGAGAAACGATGGCAGTCAAAAAAACTTCAACAACACAATTGCAACTCGAGCGGGGCGATGTGGTCGAGATCAAGACTTCCACACCCACGCCGACCTCCGGCAAAAATGGAGGCGCTGAACCGAAGGCCCGCAAGCGCCGCAGCAAGTTGTCCTTGACCGTGGACGGCATGCTGGTGGTTGACCCCGGCGATCTGCCGCTGACCGTAAAAGGGTTCGGCAAATTGCCGTCGGCGGCAGAGGCGAAAAAGATGGAAGCGGAGATGGATGCGATGTTGCTCGCCTTCCGCCAGTCGCTTCGGCGCATACGCAAACTCGAACGCGAATCTGACAAAATCAATGCCAAAACCGACGCCGTTCTCGCCCGGCTCAAGGAGGTTTGAGACATGTGGGATAAAGCCTGGGGGTCAATTCGTGACTACCTCACCCTCTCCGACAGCGTCGAACGATTACGCGAAAGCAACCGACTCCTGGCGGAGAAAGTTTACGACCTGGGGATTAAAGTCGAAGGGCTGAAGGTGCGGTTGGATCAGCAAAAAGAAGCCGAGCGCGAGTACCGCGAAAACCTGGAGTTGAAGCTGCGCCTGCAATTGCATCAAGAATTCCAGCAAGCCCTGGCCCAGCTTGAAAAGAAATACGCCAAAGCCGCCCGCGCGCAAAGCGCCGAGCCAAAAACGAAAAAGGCCAACCGCAAACGGTTGCCGCCCCCCGCGCAACCCGCCGACGAATAACCGCAGCCCGTTCATACGCTCTTTTGCATTTCCTGCCCGCCGTGCAGTTTTCGGTTTGGGCTTCAACGTATTCGACCAAGGAGGAGCAGATGTTGAATCGAACCGTTTCTACTCGTTTACTGCTTTGCGCGGTGCTGTTCATCAGCGTGACCGCGTGGGCGCAAACCAATTCCAACCGCCTCACCGTCAACGACATTTTCAATCTCGAACTCGCCACCGACCCGCAGATTTCGCCGGACGGCAAGCGCGTCGTGTATGTGCGCCAATTTAGCGACATCATGACCGACAAACGCTGCTCGAATTTGTGGCTCGTCAATTTCGACGGTAGCGAACACCGCCCGCTGACCACTGGCAATTTCAACGACACCAACCCGCGCTGGTCGCCCGATGGCAGCCAGTTGCTTTACATCTCGAACCGCGACGGCGCGCCGCAACTGTACCGGCGCTGGCTGGACAGCGGGCAAACCGCCAAGCTGACCAACCTGACCCAGGCGTCCAGCGGCGCGGCGTGGTCGCCCGATGGCAAATGGATTTCCTTCACGATGCACGTGCCCGAAGCGCCTGCCGCGATCATCAAGATGCCCGCAGCGCCCGAAGGCGCAAAGTGGGCCGAGCCGGCGAAGGTGATTGATAAGCTGGTCTATCGCTTCAACGGCTTCGGCTATTTGAAACCCGGTTATGCGCACGTGTTCATCGTGCCTGCCGAAGGCGGGACACCGCGTCAGATTTCGAGCGGCAGGTTTCAGCACGGCGGCCCCTTCGGCGCAAGCGATGCCGTCTGGACGCCGGATGGCAAGGCGCTGTTGATCTCGGTCAATCGCAACGACAACTTTGAAATCGAAGCGCGCGACACCGACATTTACGAATACGCAGTCGCTGACGGCGCGGTTAGGCAATTGACCAAACGCAAAGGCCCTGACGGCGCGCCCGCGATTTCGACCGACGGCAAACTGATCGCCTTTGTGGGCTTTGAAGACAAGTTCCAAGGCTATCAGGTCACGCAATTGTCGGTGATGAACCGCGACGGCAGCAACGCGCGCGTGATCTCTGGCAAGTGGGATCGCGACGTCGCCAGCCCGCGCTGGGCCTACGATGGCAGCGGTTTGTATTTCACTTCGGACAGCGAAGGGAACACCGGCTGGCATTTCATCACGCTGGATGGCGCGGTCAAGAAGCTGGTTGGCAACGTCGGCAGCGGCACCAGTGCCTACGCTGGCGGCGGCGCGTTCTCGCTGGCGAAGACGGGCGCGTTCGCCATCACGCGTTGCAATCCGCAGCACCCCGGCGATATTGACGTGGGCACGGTCGCCAATCCGCAGCAACTGAAAACGCTGACCGCCGTCAACGAAGACCTGCTCGCCACCAAACAACTCGGCCAGGTCGAGGAACTCTGGTACACGTCGTCAAAAGACCAGCGCAAAGTGCAAAGCTGGATCATCAAGCCACCCGGCTTCGATCCCGCGAAGAAGTATCCGTTGATTCTGGAAATCCACGGCGGCCCGTTCGCCAATTACGGCGACCGCTTCGATCTGGAAAAGCAGTTGATGGCGGCCAGCGGCTACGTTGTGCTGTATACCAACCCGCGCGGCTCGACTTCGTATGGCGGCGAGTTTGGTAACTTGATTCATCACGCCTATCCCGGCGATGACTTTTTTGATTTGGACGCGGGCGTGGATGCCGTGGTGGCGAAAGGCTACGTTGACGCGGAGCAGGTTTACGTCACGGGCGGCAGCGGCGGCGGCGTGCTGACGTGCTGGATGATTGGCCGCTCGGCACGTTTTCGCGCGGCGGTGACGGTTTATCCGGTGATCAACTGGTACAGCTTCGTGCTGACTTCGGACATCGGCAACTGGACGGTCAACCACTGGTTTCCCGGCTTCCCCTGGGACAACGCCGAGCATTACGAGAAACGCAACCTGCTGTCGGTCGTCAAAAACGTCAAAGCGCCCACGATGGTGCTGACCGGCGAGGCCGATTACCGCACACCGATGAGCGATTCAGAGCAGTATTACCAGGCGTTGAAGCTGCTGGGCGTCGAATCGGTGCTGGTGCGCGTGCCCGACGAACCGCATGGCATATCGGTGCGGCCCAGCCATCACATGTCGAAGGTGTTGCACATCATCGGTTGGTTCGATCAGCATCGGAAGAAGGGTGAAGTGGCAGGCGGAAATTGAAAAGGTGAGATGAACGCCCGACAAAAAAGCATGGAGTTCAGCCTTCAGGCTGCTGCCCCGCCTGTGGCGGGGCAGACAAGCTAAAGCTTGAACTCCATGCTTTTGTTGCTTGGTGCCGTCAACTGCCGAAACGCCTTAGTCCGCAGAGCTATTGCTGAACTCGAGTGCCGCAAAACTCACCACCGACTCCTCATCAATGTTCCACTGGTCGTAGCGCAACACCTCGCCGCGCGCTTGCGGCACCGCTTGCAGAAAGGTGTAAAGCGGCGCGAACCCGCACCATTTCAACTCATCCTCACCCGGCCTTACTAACTCGAAAAATTCTTCAGACTCGCCCGCACAGGCGTGCTGCAGCCGTTCGCGGTCAAGCTCTTGCACCGCCAGCATCGCCCCGTTCCCGGCGCGCGCCAGCAAATCGTCGCCGTAGCGCCGGCCCATGTGTGCCAGATCAATGCCGAGCACCCAGAACAATTCAGCGGAATGCAAATCAGCTAACTCGCCCAGCGTGTCAAAGAAGCGATAGACGTCATCGTCATATTCCGGCGGTTCGCCCTCGCGCAAGGCTTTGGCAAAGGGGCCGCAGAGGATCGGCAGAATCTTGAAGTCTGAGCCGAGCATCTGTTGCAGGAAGAGGCATTGGAATTCCAGCGAGTGCTCGACAGCGTGGCAATAGTCTTCCATCACGACGATGTCGCCGGCGCGGCGGGCCAGCCAATCAATCATTTCAACGCTCGGTTGCAACTTGCCGAAGGGCGTCTTGAACGGCTTGCGCGTCATGCCAAACCGTTCGGGCTGGCCGTAATGCGAAGTGCCGAGCAGCACGATGGTTTTGTTTTTGGCGCGCGCGGCAGCCGCCCCCTGCAAGCGTCCATAAGCGGCGGCATAGCATTCCGCGCCGCCCCAAGGGCTGACGTGCGGGGCGCCCAGGCCGATGATTGGCCGCTCGGTTGCGCCGAGGCCTTTTTGCAAGTAGCCGTCGAAGGTTTGGCGCAACTCGGCGGGGTCGTCAGGATAGCCTGTGCCAGCGTGTGCGGGCGCGCGTTCGGGGGCGGCGGCAAATTCGGCGTGCCGCGCCGCGCGCATTTGGGCGAACTCCTCGGTCAACAAAAAGCCGTTGGTTTGCAGCGCGCCGAGAAATACTTCAAGCGTCGCGCGCGGCACCAACTGCCCGGCCAGCTTGCTCAAATACGCCTGCAGATCGAGCCGCGTCTGTTCGCCGTCAAACATGACCAAGCCTGCCGCCAACAAGGGCGGAATGATCAGCACCTGTTCGGTGTATTTGAAGGGATCGCGCAAAACCAACCCCGGGCGTTCAGCCACGGGGGAAGGGAAGATGTCCAGGCCGGGACGCAATGGTGGCAGCGGCTCGCTCATCATGCGGCGCATCTTAGCAGCGGCTTGCGGGCGAAACCAAATCGGCCTAAGCTTCGTACTGCCAATGGTTCGTAAAGATGGTTTTTAGCATTGATCCACTTGAGGAATTCACTTGAGACGAGCGAACGTGAGACGAATACAGATTATCGGAATTGGATTGCTGATTGTGACGCTGGTGTCGTTGGGCGCCGCGCAAACCCGTCGTCCGGCGCGCAGTGTTAAACCAGCCAAGACAGCCAAACCAAAACCCACGCCCGTTGCCGCGCCCACACCTTCACCTAAAGAACTGGCCGAAGCCGCCGCCGCCTCGCGTGTCAAGCTGCTGGAAGCCTCGCAGACTTACCGCGAAAGCCTCGAACGCTTGCTCGCCTTGCAAAAACAGGATGAAGACAGGGCTACCGAAATTGTCATCAGGCGCAAGCTGTTGCTGGACGCGGGCGTCATCGCCAAACGCGAAGTCGAAGAGAGTGAAACGGTTTTGCTTGAAGCGCAAAATAAAGCCACCGAGACCGCACAACGTGTGAACGAAGTCGAGCAATTGGTCGCTGAAGTCATGGCCGCCGAACAACTCGCCAATCAGCCGGTTGAGCAGGAACCCGTTAATACCACTCGGTACCGAGTCTTGTTGGTGCGTTACACGGGCCGCAACGTCTGGGCTTTGACGGAGACTTACGGCAAAGCCGACGCTTTTTTCCGGGCCAGATATGGACGCGTGCTGCCGGTCAGCGCGTTTGGCCAGACCGAAACGCATAACCGGCTGGGTTTCGATCATTCAAATGCGCTGGATGTGGCCGTGCATCCGGACGGCGCGGAAGGGCAGGCGTTGCAGGCTTATTTGCGCGCCGAAGGAATTTCATTCATCGCCATTCGCGGCGCGATTGCCGGTTCAGCCACGGGCGCGCATATTCATATCGGCGCACCTTCAAAACGGCTTGGGTTTTAGTGTTGGCCTAACGCCAAAGAGCATGGAGTTCAGGCTTCAGCCTGTTTTGGAGATTC
>JANOWX010000489.1:0-3362 GCA_031418175.1 Acidobacteriota bacterium
GTCTTCACGATGGTCACGCCGCTCGTCAGCCACATCATCAGCTTCATCGTATATCTAGTCGGCAATATGGTGCTCACGATCATCAGCCCTGACAGTCACATCTTCAAACTCGCGGCGGATGGTTCCATCGTGGGCGATGCCTCTGCCGTAGGCCCGGCGACTTCGGCCTGCATCGTGTTAATCGTCCTGATGATCGTCGGCGCGTTATTGCTGCTGGCTTCACCTTATCTGAGTTACAAGCTCGCGTTTGGGCAATTGTTTGAAGCGGTCTCGACGACGGCCTCGGGCTGGATGGGCGCAATGACCGCAACCGGCATGGAAATCGCGGGCGTAGCTTACGGTTCCGCCTTGCAACGGCAAGCCAGCGAAACGCGCATCGAGGGACAAGCGCAATCCGAAATCGCGCGCGCTTCGGCGGGACGACAGGCCAGCGATTTGTCAGCCCGCGCGCAACAACTCGTCGGCTTGCAATCCGCCGCCGCGAGCCGTTCGCAATCGCTGGGAGCCATTGCGGGCGGTTATCAAATGGCCTTGCGGATGAACGAAGCGCAACGACACGCGACGACGGGCTTGCTCGAACAAAGCCGCCAGCAACAAGTCGCCAACCTGCACGCCGACCGCAGCTTTGGACAAGCGCAAACCGGCATTCAGGTAGGCCGCGAAGAACGCGACCTGCGCATCACGCAATCACAACAAAACGTCAGCACACTCACCCACCGCGCGTTTGACGCCATAGACCATACGGCGACCGGCATTTCCCGGCTCGGCGGCGAAAGCATGCCCTTGCTGCCCGCGCTGGGCGACGCCGCCAAAATCGTCACGGGTACCGGGCGCGGCGCAACCGACCTATCCATTAACAACACGACGACGGATGCGCGCGTCGGTTCAGTCAAGATTGCCGGACAAGGCAGCGTCGAGAATTACGAATTCACCGCGCGCATGCGTGAAGGCGCAGCGGATGCTTACACCGAGAAAGCGTCACGCATCACGAACGAACAAGCCGCTGCCAACAATGCCGCCGCGCGCGTACAACGTGACATGTCGGCAGGCGGCGTCGAGACCGCCTACCGTCAGCAGGTTCAGGGCGTATCGAACGCCTATCAACTCTCGCTACAATCCAATCAGGTCAATTTGGATGGGGCATTGCAGGCTGCGCAGATCATGAAGGATTCCGGCATGAAGGCCGTCAAATTTGAACAAATGTCAGCGATTGTGCATACGTTGAGTCGTGATTTGGCGCGACGGGCGGAGTTGGCAATGACGCTGCGGTATTAAAAGGGCAACGTTTTATGCCGGTCAGGTATTCGTCGTTCAAAGTGCAATCGCCCCGCCAACGCTGAACCGCGAAACCTTCCTGATTTCCCTGCTTTGAATGCTACACCCGATCCTCCATCTGTCAGTAGGTCAAATCCCTGGCTGCCAATCCAAACTCCCAACGGCGCGGCAAGCGCTGCATACTCGTTTTCATGAGAACCAACCACGTCGATAACGACTCTCTTACGAAAGCTCAAAACCTCTACTTTGGGGGCATCCTTCACCTCGACCTTTAACGAGCCGGATACCTTGAAAAATGCGTCGAACCAAGTCTTCGCTTTCCCTTTAATACCAATGCAACCTTCGGTTCCAGCGGTTCCTCCATCCGGGTGAATCCCCAAGTCGGTGCGAGCAGTCGAAAAATCCGGATCAAGCACTTGCATCCAGCATTTATCGTCCAGGTCGCAGTAGCTGCTACCCGATGGCTTATCCAACAGCTTGCTTCGTGACGCAGTGTAAATACCTGTCGGCAGAGCGCCTTTTCCAAATGGGCCGCTTACCGCAGTTGCTTTCAGCTTCTCTGCTTCCCAAGTAAGTGTGCCTTTAGCCTCTTTACCGTTTCTTTGCTCAATCACAAATTCAATTTCTGCTATAAGAGTCTCCCTTCTGTTGATCTAGCGTACGCAACCTTCAGGCTGTCGCAGCTTAATGCTGTTCACGAAAATAATCATTGATTTCCATGTCATTCAAGGCGGGTTCGGCCCGAGCATCGAAGCTGAAACTTCTGCGACTTTGTAATGCCGCTTTCACCAGATAGGCCAGTTCGCAGGCTTGCTGAATCTCATCTAGTGGAGCAATCAATCCTTCGGGCTGTCGGGTTCGCACGCAATCAACCAAATTGCCCCAATGAACCATGCGAGCAAGGTTACGTGTGTCGGCGGTCAAGTCGCTACGCACAGAAAAATCACCACGCGCGGTTTGCACTGACAGCACACTCGTCGTCGTGACGCCTTGCGCACTCGCCGCTGTAGTGAAAGGAAGCGCACTCAGTTCAATGGTCTGCGCCTGCTCTGCGGTTTGACCAAAGCGCAACCGGCATGAAAAGGGGCGTGGGCGCTTGATTTGTTCGTCGAACTGCCCGACCACTGCTACGTGATCCGGCAAGCCGACGCCCAGCATACAGCGCGCAAAATCCAACTCGTTGAGTAACCAATCGCTCACGCGGGTTGCTGGGGATGCGTCGTTACCCTTGGCAGGCGCAGCAGCGTGGAGGCGCTTCCATCCTTTGACTTGGTAAATCTCGCCAAAACCTGGCCCCTCAAACAACGCTCGCAGTTCCGAGGCAGCGAGAAATGCGGAGTCGTTGCCTTGTTGCACCAGGCGATTCGTAGTTCGTGCCGCTTCTGCCAACCGGCAGCTTTCCGTCAACGAACTGATGCAAGGTGGCTCGACATAAACATCTTTGCCGGCTTGACAAGCAGCAATCGAGATCGCCGTGCGCCAGGGCGGCGGAGTGGCAACGACCACCACGTCTATATCTTGGCGGTCAAGGACACGGCGGTAATCCGTGCAAAGCAGCGGCGCGCGATTCCTTGCTCCTTCCAGGCGGCGGGTCGCCACGGATAGAGCGGCTTCATTGACGTCGCAAAGCGCGGCGATTTCAGCAGCCGGAGTTTGCAGGCACGCTGTCAACTGCGCGCCGCCCCGGCGGCCCAAGCCAATAACGGCGGCCCTGATTCGGTCACTGGCGGGCAAGCGGCGCGTGGGCGAGACGCCTGCGATGAAGGCACCGGCCCATCCGGCGCCGCCTAGTGCGCAACTTAATAGAAAATCTCTCCGGCTCATTCCAGCAGGCTTGATCATCTTCGCTCCTTTCTCGCCTCAACAGGCAGGCGGCTCGGCAACTCGGCTCTCGACTGGCTCAGAGACCCGCGTGATGCGCGCGCGGGCGCTATCAGCGATACGCGCGCGCGGGTTCCGCGCGGCGGTTTGGTTCGTGGAGGGCGGGTCTGCCTCCCCCTCCGCAAAGAGCGCTTGCCAGAATTTATCTTCATTTTGAAAGTATTCGTTCGGCGCGCCATGTCGCTGCACCTCGATGATGCGCGCGC